>JAJDBH010000113.1 GCA_029261455.1 Nitrospinaceae bacterium | reverse complement strand
ATGGCAATTTCGAATATTTCCCAAGTGAAAAACTCGATGTGGCTTTGGAACCATTGATGGTCGCGTTCCCCTGGGACAGTGAAATGGATCTGGAGAAATTCATGCGCGACGTCCGCCGCTGGAAAGGTCAACCGCAGACCTGACCAAGGCTTCGTGCAGGTTGGGAGGGTGTCGATGCTTTCGAGGAATTGTTCTTCGGGCAGGAGGCAGATGCGGTAAGAGATGGCGTTGGGGCAGTCGCCACCGCACAGCTCTCTTTTAGGACCTTCTAGTCTTTCAAAATATTCCTCGCAATATATTTTGCGATCAATTTATGGGTGGTTCCGTTTGGATGGTGATCGTGCGCGTTCAATTCATAAACAGACTGGTCTTTTAAAAATTCTGGCAATATTTGACTCATCGGATGGAACTGAACACCACTTTTCTCAAATCCTTCTTTTAGTCGGGAAATGAGATGCTCTTGCTCTTGACTCCATGCTTTTGAATCCCAGAATAAAACCTGAAACCGGACACCCGGAAAATCCCGAATTAATTGATCTCGTGCCGTTTTAACAACGGCCAAATATAAATCGATGTCATTCTCATTGATGGGCCTTTGTAAGCCAAAAATCTTTTTATAAATTTGTGATTTATTAAAACATTTTCTTACCCATTCAGAAAACAGATCATCATCAAAATTTCCAGAAAATTCGACTTCACCTGATTGGTTCAAACGGTATTTCGGGCCATGCGGATCCCAGTGGGCAAGCCCTGCAGAGCGTGCAATGTGGGCCACGATAGCCTGATAGAATACGAACCGGGGTTGGCATTTAGCCTGTTTTTTAACAAATCCATGTTCAATCGCGGAAAGCATTTGATGGGGGCCATATCCATGAAAACCAAAATTCAGAATATGGTACCGATCTCCCGTTTCCCTGCCCACCTGAAAAGGCATGGATTCCTCGTCGTTAACTCCCTCACCAAAAGTCACCGACCCGCCAAAAAACAGGATGCAAGGGTCCTTTATTTTCATCTCGCCAGAACCGTCAGAAGACTTCCTTAAACCATCCGAATTAATTGTGTACGCCACATCATAAATGACCTCATTGCCGTAGGTTTTCCTGGCTCTTCCCTCATAACCAGGGACAGGCATGTAACCCAACATATCACTTTTCTGATAGTAACCGGGAGTGGTCTCGACCTTTTCCAAAACGCCTCTATTAACGTTTTCTCCCCAGTAATATTCAAAAGCCGCCAATGTAAATAACGTCACGCCTAAGTAAATACATCCAAGACGAGGGCTGGTTTTGGAAAATATAACCGCGCCTGCAGAACAAACCAAAAAACCAATTAGAAACGCCCAGAAAAAGGGCGCCTCTGTTGATTTAAAAACAAACGTGGCACAAATAAATGCCAAACCCAGTAGAAACAGAAATTTTGAACGGTCGGTCATGACAAGGAAGTCTAAATTGGAATTAAGGTTCCAAAATAATTTTGGTCTAAAAAAGTTTCAGGCTAACAATCGTAACGTATTGCTAACCTGCACAAGGACACCTCTCAAAATTGATCCTGGCCGCGAGCCGACCATGATAAATCAAGGAGTGTGAATGGCCGGAACTGACAATATCGAATTAATAGAGATACCCACAAGTAAAGAGTTTCCAATAATAAATAACCACGGGTGAGTTTGCGTTTGTAACCTGAGTTTATCCGTTCAGACTTGTTTCAACCTGTTTTTTTACTCATCTCAGGTTCCGAAATATCCAGAAGTTCGGTTTGGGAAAGTTTAATATCCAATCCAGTTTCAGTTTCCAGACACCTTGTTTGAGACTCTGAAAATCCCAAATCTTCCAGACTACTTTTCCATCCAACAAACTTTACGATAGCGTAGGTGAGCAATGCCGTATTGGCAAAAGCAAAGCATCCATGAGCGAAATGACCTCCAAAAACATCGAATCCTGATCGGATAGCCCAATAAGTCGCAAGACCATATACCGCTAAAATATAAACCAGAGGCACTGCCGTTCTTCCCGAAATCTTTGGGGTCCGTCCAAACGGAATTTTGTGTTTTGTCCAGGCCTGCTGAATAGATTTGAGCACGCCTCCCATATTCACCGGAATCAAAAGGAGGTTCAGGGCATACACTCTGAAGAAGTCGGATTTGCAGTAGCCCATTGATATCATATCCCTCATATACAGGAAAAAATAAGGCAGAGCGCATAGTGGGAGCCATGCACTCTTAACATTTTCTGTAAATGGGAAAGCGATTACTGCAAGCAAACCTATATTGACCGCGGCGATGGATATCAAATAATGGCAACGGACAATCCCTTCGCCTATCTTTCCGAGGCGGTTTTGGCTTTTGAAAAGATAACTGATCAGCTTGGGCAAAATTATCAACCCTCCATTAGCCCAGCGTCGGCGTTGGATGAGAAGAGAACCAAAGTCCGGAGGAGTAGCACTGTAGGCCAACCGCTCCGGATAGTTGAACAAAGCCCAGCCCCTGTGAACCAGGTCGATACTGGACTCCGTGTCTTCGATCACTGTTCGGTCATGAATATATCGCATGACCTTATGGCCTCGCTCCTCCACCTCCTGACCAATATCCATCAAAGCCGATTTTCTCAACAAAGCATTCGCTCCAACCCAATACGTGGCATTGTGGTGGGTAAAGCCCTGATGAATGATGTATTGAATATCCGTCGTTGCGCCAGCGATGCGTTCCAGCAAACCCGGACTGTTTGGAAACGCGCTGTAAGGCGTTTGCGCAACAGCCATTTTGCTGTTTCCCGGCTGCTCCAGAAGATGAATCAGGTGTAGAGCATATTCAGGCAAAATAATGCTATCCGCATCCAGGGTGATGAAGTAATCAGAGTCCGGAACTTGAAAGCTTGATTCTTTTTCCAGAGTCTCTTCCAAAAACAGTTTTTCTCCCTCTTTCCGTTCATTGAAACTTTTCCCGACCAGATCAATATAGCTGTTAAGGTTCATGGCCTTATTGCTCTCGTGAGAACAATTCTCGTAAAGCTTGCGTTCGAAACTATCAATCTCCGCTGAAAAAAGTGATACCAGGCGAAAGTAACCTTGCGATATTCTTTCCTTTGCCTTATCCGTTGAGACATCCGATAGTTTTTCGATTTCCTTTTCCAATTCAATCGATTGACGAATCAAACTATCAGCTTGCCGCCGCAAGACCTTTTCGACAAATAATGAGTCTGAATGATCGATTATGGGATGACTCTCTGAAAGGTCAAGAAACCAGGAGACTCCTTCCCGAAACAGGTCTCTTAGAGTTTCCGTCTCTTCCTTCGGGTTAAATCTATCCTGTTGAAGACGTTCGTGAAATTGAGCCTGGAGCAAGCCAAAACGCTCCCTCGGTTGGTTGTACAAAGCTAGTATTCCCCGAACAGTGGCCCTTGTTGGGTATGTGATTTAGGCGGCTATTTTAGCCGTCTTTTTTTGTTTTTGCTCCTGTATTTTATCTGGTTTTGGTAGTCCCTCCTTGAAGACGGTTTCCGGTGTT
>JAJDBH010000112.1 GCA_029261455.1 Nitrospinaceae bacterium | reverse complement strand
GGAAAAAGTAATGTGCTCCATAAAGCCAAAGAATATGGCATCAATGTTGACGATAAAGACCCTAAGGTCGCGAAAATTCTCAACTCCCTTAAAGAGTCAGAGAACCTGGGCTTTCAGTATGAAGGTGCAGAAGCTTCTTTTGAACTGATGATGCGTGACGCACTCGGCCAAAAAGAAATCTTTTTCGAATTTATTGGGTTTCGTGTCATCGTTGAAAAACGTAAGGAAGATGAAGAACCCATCTCTGAAGCTACGGTCAAGTTACGTGTCAACGGAGTGCAAGAAGTTTCCGCCGCCGAAGGTACCGGCCCTATCAACGCACTAGACAAGGCTATCAAAAAAGCATTGGTTAAATTCTACCCCGAACTGGAAGAAGTCAACCTTTACGACTACAAAGTTAGAATTTTAGATGAGAAAAAAGGCACCCGCGCCAAAACCCGGGTGCTGGTGGAATCCGGCGACCATAAATCCAAATGGGGAACTGTCGGGGTCTCTGAAAACATCATCGAAGCCAGTTGGCAGGCCTTAATCGACAGTATCGACTACAAACTCAATCAAAGAGACTGACCCCCCCTGGGTACAAAATAAAGTTACCCAGGTGGAGAATCACCTTGCAAAATTATACGGAATAGCGATATTTGATCTGTTCACCGTATTTATCCCCCTCCATGTATCCTTATTAGTTCTATAGCCTGGCCCATCCCCAGACATACATTTTTTACACTTACACATCAATACCCACCCCCCCTGAAGATTAACAGAAAAAAAATAACCCTAAACATCTATAAATAAACCATTTTTAAACTTTATACTAATTATGGATATCCGTATAAAAATTTGTCCGTGTAAAATTAATAATGCATTTTATAATTGACTATTCATGTAATTCATACTATTAAACATATACCGATAAAATTAACTCTAGGGATACTACCTGATAGAAGGAGCATATAATGTTCAATTGGTTCAAAAAACAAAAAATCATCACTAAAATTCAAATTGGGTTTGCAGCTGTTGCTGTCATCATGGTCGGTATTGTTTTCACGACTATTTTGAAAACCAAAGATGTGAAAAACATATCAGACCGAGTGGTCGACCTGCGGGTTCCCACGGCTCAATCCAGCCTGATGATGCTTAATGGAATCAATCATTCCCTGGCAGCCCTTCGAGGCTGGATGATTCTTGGCAAAGACAAATTCAAGGATGAACGTGCTCAGGCCTGGGACAATGAGATAACTCCCTCCCTCAACACAATGCAAGGTTTTGCCACAGGTTGGACCAATCCCAAGAACGTTGAACGGTTGAAAATAATTGAGACCAAGCTTCGAGAATTTAAGCAGTTTCAAAAAGAAATTGAAGGTATTTCCAATACCCTCGACAACCTCCCGGCCAGCAAGATTTTATTAAAAGAGGCGGCACCCAAAGCAAGTATTCTGCTCCAAAATATCACCAGGATCATTGACATCGAAGCAAATCAACCTGCCACACCTGAAAGAAAAGTTCTGCTCGGCATGATGGCAGATGTACGCGGAACCACCGCAAGGTCTCTGGCTAGTATTCGCGCCTATCTACTAACCGGTGATGCAAAGTTTAAAGAAGCTTTTAATGTCATGTGGGCAAAAAATAACAAACGATTCGGGGATTTGACAGATAACCAATCCCTATTAACACCAGACCAGCTAACTCTGTTTAAAGCGTTCTCCACTGCAAGGTCAACATTTGTACCTCTGCCTGCAAGAATGTTCAGCATCCGGGGAGGAGATGAATGGAATATCGCCAATCGCTGGCTGGGGACCAAGGCCGCACCCACTGCATTTGCCATTAAGACCGAACTCGATGCCATGGCTCAGAATCAGAAAGAACTTCTAGCCGCTGACATGGCAAACTCCAAAAACAGTTCCGATTCTCTTATTGTCACGCTGTGGATTCTGCTGATAACCGGTATGGGATTGACAGGGTTATTCACTAAAATCATTGTAGCCGCGGTTAGAAAACCGATTGAAGATGCAGCCCGGGTTCAGGCTATTGTAGAAAATGCACCCATCAATATCATGTTTGCGGACACCAAAGATTTTAATGTCCAGTATATGAATCCGGCCTCATTTAAAACCTTGAAGTCGATTGAGCAATACCTTCCTGTGTCTGCTGAAAAAGTTATCGGGAACTCCATCGACGTGTTCCATAAAAACCCACAGCATCAGAGAAAACTTATATCAGACCCCAACAACCTGCCCTTCCATTCTCAGATTAATTTGGGCCCCGAGACCTTGGATTCGGAAGTCTCCGCGATACACGATTCAGAGGGAAACTATATTGGCGCGATGGTCAGCTGGAAAATTGTCACACAAGAGTTAGCCTTGAAAAAACGCTCGCAACAATTGGCAGGTTATGTCGAGAACAATCCGAGTAACATGATGGCCGCGAATAAAGATTTGATCATTCGCTACATGAATCCGGCATCCGTAAAGACACTCAAAACTCTTGAGCAGCATTTGCCGGTTAAGGTGGATGATATGATAGGTCAATCGGTAGACATTTTTCATAAAAACCCCGCACATCAAAGAAAGATCTTGTCTGATCCTAAAAACCTGCCACATACTGCCTTAATCCAGGTTGGCCCGGAAATTCTGGAGCTGATCGTTTCGGCTAACCTTGATCCAGATGGAACCTATTTCGGGCCCATGGTCGCTTGGGACATTGTCACCGAGCGGATCAATAATGAAACTGCTGCCAAGGAATCAACGGAACGCGAACTGAAAGTCGCTCAAGTTCTGCAGGAAAAAGTGGATTCAATGTTACAAGTTGTGGAAGCAGCTTCAGAAGGTGACCTGACCAAACCTGTCACTATTAATGGTTCTGATGCCATTGGCCAGATGGGTGCTGGACTTTCTAAGTTTCTAATAAACCTTAGAACCAATATTTCACAGATCGGCAATAACGCCAACTCGCTGGGGGATACTTCTGGTGGTTTGACCGATGTCAGTCAGCTCATGGCCGGTAACGCCGAAGAGACTTCGAATCAGGCCAATGTAGTTTCAGCCGCATCAGAAGAAGTCAGTAAAAATGTTCAAACCGTAGCAACAGGTATTGAGGAAATGACGGCAAGCATCAACGAGATAGCTCAAAATGCCAACGAAGCTGCACGAGTTACCCAGGAAGCGGTCGAGGCGGCAGACAAAACCAATGCTACCGTCGTAAAGCTTGGCCAAAGCTCAATTGAAATCGGCGAGGTTATAAAAGTAATCACTTCCATTGCCGAACAAACCAACCTGCTTGCTCTCAATGCTACCATTGAAGCAGCACGAGCTGGAGAAGCAGGCAAAGGTTTTGCGGTTGTTGCCAATGAAGTCAAGGAACTGGCAAACCAGACCGGCAAAGCCACCGAGAATATCAGCAAAAAAGTTCAAGCCATTCAGGTGGACTCAAAGAGCTCGGAAGAAGCGATTCAAAATATCAGCAAAATTATAAATCGCATCAATGACATTTCCAGTACCATTGCCAGTGCTGTTGAAGAGCAAACCGCGACCACAAACGAAATTGGCAGAAACATTGCTGAGGCCGCAACCGGAACCCAGGAAATTGCCAACAACATCACCGGAGTTGCCACTGCTGCACAAAGCACCTCGCAGGGTGCAACTGACACTCAGAACTCCGCTCAAGAAATGACTGCTATTTCAAGCGAGCTTAGAGAGCTAGTCGCTTTGTTCAAAACGGCATAGACTATGCGGCCCCTTAGTAGGGGCCGCAACTGAGTTCAGGCCTATTTCGGTTTGGCACTAACAAGTTAAAGACAATACTCATTACCTTGTGACTAGTGGGCACGGAGGAGGTTGCCGATGGTTTTGCGGTAGTGTTTGCGGACCCGCTGTGTATGGCGATCATAATCAGCCAGTAAAGAGTCTGCTAATGTTTCGGCATCGCTCCCTTCGTAGCCGAGCAAACGGGCTATGGGTGCTAGATCTTGATTTTTCTTTGGAAGGTTATTGGTAGATGTCTGGCGGATGATCCGCAAAACACACTCCAGGTTTCTCAGAAAAAGGTAGCTGTCTTGAAGTTCCTCTGCCATGTCCTGATCAACCAGACCAAGAGCAACAAAATTTTGTAACGCAGAAAGGGTGTTGGTTTCGCGTAGTCGCGAAAACTTTTTGCCATGTATCAACTGCAAAACCTGCACCGCAAACTCGATATCAGCCAATCCTCCAAACCCCAGTTTCACATTCTTTCCTTTAGTGGCTTCTTTTGCCAGTTCCTCTTCCATCCGTTCCCTTAGGCGCGAAATTTCTATAAGCGCTCCATATTCAAGTTTATCCTTGTAAACAAACTCGTGGGCCGCTTCGATGAATTTTTTACCTACCTCAGGACTCCCCGCTACTAACCTCGCCCGCACCAGAGCTTGTTGCTCCCAAATTCTGGCTCGCGATTCAAAATATTTTTCGTAGCCTTGGACAGAATGCACCAGCACTCCCGAATCCCCTTCCGGTCTAAGCTCGGTATCAATCTTGTAAGCATAACCAGCCGAGGTCATTTCGGAAGTTAGCTTGTAGATCAACTGTGACAAAGTGGAGTAATACGCGGCAAACCCTTCGGGCGGGGGTTCGCTTTCGCCTTCATCGTAGACCAGCAAGACATCAAGGTCTGATCCGAAGTTTAATTCATGTCCACCCTGCTTACCCATGCCAATGATGCAAAAATTTTGGAGGCTGCTATTGCCGGATTTTTTTTCGAGTTCTTCGCAGGCAATCTTAAAAACCGTTTCGAGAAAAACATCTGCCAGATTAGATAGGTCCTCCAGAGTCCCAGAAAGGTCTGCTTCTTTGATCAGGTAGCGCACCCCTATGCGAAGTTCTTCAGCTTGTTTAATACGCCGAAGCACTAAGGATTTGGACTCAAAATCTCGAGAAATCTTTAAAGCCCGACTTAAGTCTTCCTGGATTTTATCCGCCTGTTTGTATCGATAAATACTATCCATGTCCGTCAACACATCCACCAGATCGGGCCGCCTGATCAGGATTTGCGATAGCATGCCACTGCCGCCAAAAAGTATGAGCAGCAACTCAAGGAATTTTTCATTATCCTGAAACAAGTTAAGATAAGATTCTCTGGCTCCAGTCGCTTCTACAAACTTGCAAAGGTTCTCGATAGCTGAGTCAGGCATGGGAACCTTTTCACACCGCTGGAGTATTTTAGGAATGATGCCGTAAAACCCCTGAATACTCTGTAGCGAAGGGTGTGAAAACTGAGCACCATCACGAAGGGACTCAAGAAACCGGTAAGCTCTTTTAGGATCTGGGAGGAAAGGAATTTCGGCCAGCCTACTTTCCGTAAACTGCTCCTCACCTATTCGAGAACGATCCCATTCTTTGGAAATAGTTTCTGCGGCTTCCCGTTTTTCTTTTTCGACAAATTGTTCGGCAAACATAGTTCCCACAACCTGAGTGTACTTCTCATATTCTCCCATCAAGTTATCAGCCAGAGCTTTCTGATTATCACCGGGGATCCTCATTTTCCGGGCCAGTACTGCCAGATCGGTTTCGTTATCGGGTAGAAGGTAGGTCTGTAAACCGAAGGTGATCTGCACACGGTTTTCCAAGTTGCGCAGAAAAATATAAGCCGCACGCAAATTCTCGTGTTCTTCTTCGGTGATGATATTTTTTTCGCAAAGTATTTTCATGGCTCCCAACGAATCGCGAACACGCAGGCTTTTGTCTCTCCCGCCCAATAGCAATTGATAGGCCTGGACGAAGAACTCCACTTCTCGGATTCCTCCGAATCCTAATTTGATATTTCCCTTAGAGTGTTTTCCTTTGAGGCTGCTATTGATCTTACGCTTCATGGACTTGATTTCCTCAATGGCTTCAAAGTCCAAGCTCCGCCTGTAAATAAACGGTTCGATCCTTTCAAAAAATTCTTTACCCAGGTTTTCACTACCGGCAGAAACACGGGCCTTTATGAGAGCCTGCCTCTCCCAGGTTCTCCCCCAGGACTCATAATAAACTTCAGAACTTGTAAGAGAGTTCACAATCTCACCGCTTTTCCCATCTGGTCGAAGTTCAAGGTCTACCCGGAAGACATTACCATCAGAAGTGATTTCGTTGAGTGACTTGGAAATCTCCAAAGCAAGCTTGGTGAAGTACTCATGATTGGAAATACTACGGAAGGAGGTGTCACCTTCTTCTGCCGGGCGCGTTTCTCCCTGACTGGAAGTATAAATATAGATCAGGTCTATTTCGGAACTGTAATTGAGTTCGCTTCCACCCAGTTTACCCATGCCGAGGATGGCAAACTCTGATTCCTGCCAGTCTTCATTGGCGTCCTGATAGACCGGTCCACCAAATTTTTTACGTTATTCACGGTCGGCATGCTCTTAGGCAGCTTGCAGGCAAACATCGGCGAGGTTGGAAATATCCCCCACCGTTTCCTGTAACTCGACC
>JAJDBH010000111.1 GCA_029261455.1 Nitrospinaceae bacterium | reverse complement strand
CATCCTGTAATAGGCTTCCGCCAGCCCTTCATGAATTTCAGGGGAGTTTGGAAATTGTCGTTGAACTTTTTTAAGAGTCTCAAGGGCCAATGCTTGTTGCCCCATCCTGCCATAAGTAGAAGCGATATTGAGATGGTTTTGCAAATTCTCCGGTTGAATCCTGGCAAGAAGCTTAAGGTGTAACAGGGACGAAGTGAGCCGTTGATTTTGCAAGTAAAGATTGGCCAGCATTTTATGAGCCGGACTGAAACCGGGTTCAATCTGAACGACTTGCAGAAATGCGTCGATGGCTTTAGTTGGGTCGCCAGATTCCATGAAAACCAAGCCAAGGTTAAATAAGGTGGAAGTATTGTTGGGGGCGGCCTTTAAAGCCAGGTTGTAATGTTTGATGGCTTTATCAGGCTTTTTTAATTCCGAATAAATGTTTGCCAAGTTATTTTGTGCATCAATTGATTGGGGGTTGATGGCGGTGGATAATCCTAGATAAAATACGGCTCTTTCCGGTTTTTGATTTTGGTAATAAACCATTCCTACATTTGAGAAATAAGCGCCCAGGGTTTGTCGACCACTCAGGTTTTGCATGAAATAGGATTTTTGATTATCTGCCAGAGCTCCAAAACGTTGCTGATAAAAACTGTCAGGATAAGAAGCTCCGCGCTCGGTGGTTTCGATATTGATATGGACACCTTCTTTCTCATATCGAACAAAAAAATGGTTGGGCAGTGCGACACCATGAAGGGGGAGCTCAAGTTTCTGCCCAAGTATGAGATATAAAAGGGACAGGTTCATGCAATAACCTTTGTGAGTGTCCAACAGACCATGAAGAAAAAGTTCCTCAGGATTGAGGGGGACTCCCTTTTCATCGACCTGATTGGTATAACCGTAACGCCCGGCATCATGAATGAGGGTTCTTAGTATTTGGATTATATCTTCAGGCTTATCTTGTCCTTTTAGATTTTGACGAGCCGAACGAACTAGTTTTTCTACCTCCTCTTTTAGCGGGGCTAAATCCAGAGAGGGTTGCCACTGTTTTGAAACTAATAGAAGGGTTTCCAGCAGGTCAGGCTTTGTATTAGAATCCTGCTGAATTTGTATTAGCTGTTTTTCTATTGATCCTTTAAATAGGGGATTGCCGAAGGCATGTATCGGCTGTAAGATGTAAATTATTAGAAAAATAAGGATGGCGAAGTCTGTAAATTTCTTTATGGACATAACAGTAAAGGCGTAGAGTTTTTGGGTTTATTATTCATTATATCAGAAGGCGAATTTAGAGTGCCAAAGAATCACGCACAATTTCCAGAGATTTCTTTCTTAGGGAGAGATGAATGAAAATCCTGATAGCAGAAGATGATCTGGATAATGCCAGGCTGCTGGAATGTATACTCAAAAATAGCGAACATACTGTGGAAGTGGTGGGCGATGGTGTCAAAGCCCTCGAAAGGTTGAGGCAGGCACGGTTCGATGTTCTTCTGACAGATTGGATGATGCCTGAGATGGATGGAGTGACCCTGATCAGGAGAGTCCGGGATGAATTTGAAATAGCTCCACTGATCTTGATGGTCACTGCAGTGGGGGATGATGATTCTCGCCAGAAGGTACTTCAAGCAGGTGCTGATGAGTTTTTAATCAAGCCCTACGACTCTGCAGATTTAGTTCAGGTGTTAGCCAATGGATTTGCCAGGTTCACCCAACCTGAGCCTGAAGTTAGTGTGATAAAACCAGTGCGGGTTAATGGCCTTCCTCCTTTTATTGGGGTTGCGATCACTGCCGGGACGGGAAGTCCGTTTAATATTTCCAAACTTTTTCATTCTGTTAGTAGAGATTGCCCGGCTTCCTTTTTCGTGGTTCAACATGGCCCGAAATGGATGACGGATCTGCTTGTCGATCAGATCAGACTGGAGACAGTGTTTCCGTGCCATATTGCTTCACAAGGACTGCAACCGGAGGTGGGGCATATTTATATTGCCCCAGACGATAAGCATTTGGTGATCAACCCTCCTCCTGTGTCACTCGGGTTGAATGATGATCCAAAGGAAAATTTTATTCGTCCTTCGGGTGATGTCCTGTTTGATAGTATGGGTAAAGTGTTTGGTGAGTTCTGTGTTGCTGTGGTTTTGTCGGGAATGGGCCGTGATGGTGCTCGGGGTGCAGGAACCATTAGGGCAGGGGGTGGGGCGGTCTTTGTAGAAAACCCCGGAAAATCTTCATCGCCCTCGATGCCGCAAACAGCCTCCTCGATGGCGAATGTTTCACTTCCCCTCGAAATGATTGGAGAAGCTATAACCGATCAAGTGACTCTTTCGAATAAAAAATTGTGGAACCGTAAGAAGCAAGAATAGGCATTCTATTCCTTTCTTACCATCCATCCCTCAATAAGAAGCATCCCCGCAACCATTAATAGAAAAGGTGTGGCCAGAGGTATCCCCTCGGAAGTATTGGGCTGGGTGCTCTGAATTTGAGGTTCCAGGAATTCCAGTTTCATACCCTCAAGAAGATTTTCGATTTCTTTTTGCGATATCTTTCCCGGTTCTGATTCTCGAGTATCAATGTTTACGGTAAAGGTCCCGACGGGTTGGGCTCCTTGAGGAAGTTTTGCCAGTAAATTGGGTTCTGCCGTATCAGTAGAGGGAAGAGAAAAAAGACGGTAGACCCCAGGTTGAAAGGTGTCGTTAAATACCTCGTTTTCCAATTTGTGCAGGTTCCCATCCGGCGAGCGAACAATCCATCTGCTATCTAAGGTGTTTTTGCGGAAAGGTTCTCCCACCAATAGATCCTGCTGGGGAATATTGTCGAGCCCTCGGGCGGCATACTGAGTCCACCGCTGGACCCAGGGTAGATAAGTGGGTTGAATTGGGAAATCGTTCCAATCCCTATCCAGTGAACTCAAAAACATGACTACGATGCCTTTTCCCACCTCTGATTCAATCACTGCAGGATGTTGATTTGAAAACCAGGTTCCTACCTTAAACTTTTTATCTTCCCTTGCTTGTACGGTATACATGGAATAAAAATTAATTCTCCGCATTTCTTCAAGTGCTTTGGGCGAGAAAACCTGCATGACCGGGTGAGTGCTGTTCTTTAATAGAAGGTGTAAAGCTCCTTCCTTAACCTGGTATTGTGACTCCAGTCTGACAGGTAGGAGGTTTCCCAAACGTTCGTTAAAATATTTTGGGTCGACCTGATCCCCCATTCCGAGCAATAAAGCTCCACCATTTAAAACGAATTTCTCAAGCTCTAGCTCATAACCAGAAGGAAGTTCGCGCACGTTGGCCAGGATGACGACTGAAAAATCGGACAGGTTTCGCAAAGAGAGTTCGGCCAGGGTAGAAATAGTGGGGTCGATATGCGACAGGGATACGGAAAATGGATTGAGAGCGCGTTCAAGATAAAAGGATTCACTTTGATGCGAAATGGCCTCAGGATCTCCATCTACTACCAGAACTTGTATATTCTGGCTGGGATGAAAAGGGAAGTATCTAGAATTGTCAGCGGGTAGTGCATCGTCAGAGATTTGTATTTTCCCATTCAAGGGTTGATTTCTTCTAAGAGGATAAGAAAATTCTTGTATGAGAGATTGTCTTGGTGGAATGTCCAGGAACTCTTCTTTCATGAGTTTACCCTCCAGAAAAAGAGAAAGAGGCATTCGGTTCACCGTGCTGGAAAAATTTTTGATTTCAGCTTTCACCCTCAGTAAGCGGCTTCTGGTGAGAAACTCCTGTGATATCTTTATACTTTTGACCATTCCCTTATTGCTATCAGATTGTAGCTGTGAAAAATTCAACAATTGAATCGGATAGGGAGTGGTGACTCCGAAAAAAGTTTCTTCCTTCCAGCCATTTTTATCCATATCGGTTAACAAAAAAATCTGCTTATTCTTTTGCTTGGCGGATTCCAATAGCTTGATCGCTTTGCCAACGGCATCTCCGATATGTGTGGCACGGTATGAGACTACTTGCTCCTCCAGCCTACCTATAAAAGTCGATTTGTCAGGTGTCCAGTCTTGCTCGACGCGGGCTGGAGAAGAGGCGAGAACCATGCTGAACTCGCTATTGTCAGAAAAGTTTTTGAGTGTTTCAGAAATGTATACCAATGCGCTGTCAAACAACGTTTTATCTTTGGCACGGGTTCCCATACTGTAGGAATCATCCAGAATAAAAACGATTGAACTGGGAGAAGTTGAGAGAAACGCCTCCGATTGTCTGAAAGAAAATATGGGATTGGCAAGAGCCATGCTGAACAGGGCGATAGCCAGGCAACGTGCTAAAAGTAATAACAGCCTGTTGGGTCGAGATTTTCGGATCGAACGTTTTTTTGATTGTGAGAGCAGGTAGACCGCTGAAAACCGGATTTGTTTTTGTTGCCTTCGGGTTAGAAGATGAATCAGAACGGGAAGGGAAACTCCAAGCAGGCCAAACAAAAAAAGTGGAGTGGAAAAATTTAAGCTCATAATTTGATAATGCTCTTACGCTTGAGTAAATAGTAACTCAACGCTTGATCCAGAGACTCAGAGGTGTCCAGAAAAACATAATCCACTCCGAGTCCGTTACAGTCTTTTTTTAAGGAGTTTATATGATCCTGAATCGCCTTCTGGTACTCCTCTCGAATGTCTTGTGGGTCGAGACCTAGTGTTGGGTCTTCTTCCAGGGATTCAAAAACCATGTCCCCTTCAAAAGGCAGATGAATTTCATCAGGATGTAAAACATGAAATAAAACGACTTCAAGCCCTCTTGAGCAAAGAAGCTTTAAACTTTTCTGCAGATCCTGATTTTGGGTGAAAAAATCTGAAACCAGAATGAGCATGCTCCTTCTAGGCAGTCTCTCTGCCAGACCTGCCAGAACATCGGCGACCCCTGTTGTCCCCTGTGGTGAAATATGCGCCAAGCCGTGTAAAATATGCTGAAAGTGAGAAGCTTTGGAGCGAGGTGGAATATGCTCAACAACTTGATCGTTAAACATAGTCAGTCCAACGGCATCAAATTGTTTCAAAAGTAAATAAGAAAGCGCCGCGACCAGATTGCTGGCGTATTCCATCTTGGAAGAGTGCCCATTTAGAGGCGACTGATAGCCCATAGACCCGCTTGTATCCAGCAAAACAGTGCACTTCAGATTGGTAGATTGTTCGAATTGCTTGACGTGATATTTATCGGTTTTACCTGCAACCTTCCAGTCGATATGGCGTATCTCATCTCCTGGAGAATAATCCTTATATTCCGCAAACTCTACCGAAGATCCTTTGTGGCGACTGCGGTGTTGTCCTGTTAGCAGCCCGTCGACAAGATTCATGGCAGTCATCTTCAGAGTGGAGATGCGGGAAAGGACTTTTGCGTCGAATTTTTGTGTTGAGTTTTCCATAAATCTGATTGCAGTTGGAAATAACAAGCTTTATATATTGTCGCATAAAATTAAGGAGCCTTTTAAAATTAACTTTTTTCCCCTTAGCATGAAGGGAAAGGGTTTCTTATAGCGAGATAATACTTTGCTCACCAACAAGAGCTAGGGCCAATCGGCCTCATGCCCAGTCGTGGGTTGACATTGGGGGGAAGCCCTATAAAATGACCCTTCACTCTTAACAATATTTCTTAGGTTTAATTGATGAGTTCAGTTCGATATTGTAAATGCCATTTTCAGAATGGTGAGTCCAATCACTGGGGCATTCTGGATCGCAAGGCCTTTGCTCAGAAGGGGGCGAAAGCACATTTTGCCCCAGACACTCCTTTACTTCCCCAGCACCTTTTGTTGGACCTGAACTTTGACTGGGAAGAGGAGCGGGTTTGGGGAAGCACTACCTATGACCTGATGGTCAATGGGGAGGATGTTCGGGAAATTGTATTTGATGCGGCAAACCTGGAAATAGATAGGGTGATGTTAGGCCGCCGCACGTTATCCTATGAAAATACTGGCGACCGGGTAATCTTGTCACTAGATAAGGCTCTCAAATATGGGGAGGTTGTACAGGTGAAACTGCTTCATTCTGTCACTCGGCCCTCGGCAGGAATTTATTTTACTAAACCGGATGAAGCCTATCCTGACCGATTCAAAACAGTCTGGACCCAGGGCCAGGATGAAGACTCTAAGTATTATTTCCCTTGTTTTGACCAGCCGAACTTTAAACAGACCACTGAGGTTAAATTACACCTACCCAAGGGTATGTTTGGCTTGTCCAATGGGCGTCTTATCAATAAAAAGGGGAGTGCGAAAGAATCCTTTTTCCACTACAAACTGGAAATTCCCTATTCAACCTACCTGCTATCCATTGTGGCCGGAGAATTTTCTGAACATAAGAGCCGTGTTGGGAAAGTGGATATTAAATGGTATGTACAAAAAGGCCGGGAGCGGGAAGGTAAGAATGCCTTTAAGGATACGGGGAGAATCATCCGGTTTTTTTCCGATTATACCGGATACCCTTATCCCTATGAACACTATACCCAGATTGCAGTTCCCGAATTTGTATTCGGAGGCATGGAAAACTTTACCGTTACCACTCAGACAGATTTAACCCTTCATGATGACAGGGCCAGGCTGGATATGGACTCAAATGGTTTAGTCGCTCACGAAGCCGCTCACATGTGGTTTGGTGATATTGTCACCGCGAGAAGCTGGTCGCATGCATGGTTGCACGAATCGTTCGCTACTTATTTTGATGCCCTCTATACCCGTGAGTCGAAAGGTGAAGACGAATTCCGCTATCAGTTGCTGGAAGACGCGGAAATGTACTTTAGTGAAGATGCTCATTACCGTCGACCTATCGTGACCCATGTTTATAAGGAGCCCATCGACTTGTTCGATGCCCATCTTTATCCAGGTGGGGCAGTGAGACTGCATTATTTGAAATCTCTTGTCGGGGAATCCTTGTTTCGCAAGGCTTTGACCCTGTTTCTCAAACGTCATGAATATGGACTGGTTGAAACGGTGGATTTGGTTCGATGTCTTGAGGAGGCTAGCGGAAAGAATTTTGACGAATGGATGGACCAATGGATTTTTCGCGGTGGTTATCCCATGCTTGACGTTGGTTATCAATGGGGCGCGGCCTCAAACCTGGCAGAGATTACAGTAAAGCAAACCCAGAAGGCGGAGAAAAAAGAAGAGGAACTTTTGTTCAAACTGCCTTTGAAAATTGAGTTCTATTATTCCCGGGGCAGTGAAAAGTTTTCACTGGAAATCAAAAATAAGGAAGAAAAATTTAGTTTTCACCTCAAATCTAAACCGCTTTTTTTCAGACTGGACCCAGACTACGAATGCCCTGCCAAAAGAGTGAAGTTGGAGATTTCTCGTTCTCTTTTGCATGAGCAGTTGAAGCGAGATAAAGACCCGATAGGGCGTATTGAGGCAGCTAAAAGTCTCGTTGCCAAATCTTCACAGACCGATATCAAGGTGCTCAGCCAGTGCCTCAAAAAGGAACCCCAATGGGGTGTGGCGAATCGAATAGCCAGGGCTTTGGGTAAAATTGGCGGAGAGTTCGCCAGAGATGGGTTACTCAAAGCTGTGAATAGCCCTGATGCAAAAATACGCGCAGGTATTGTTCAGGCATTGGGAGAGTTTATGGGGGATGAGAAAGTTGCCCGGGCGCTGAAGAAAATTGCCCATGGTGATCCCTCTTATCGCGTGGAAGCCGGAGCCTTGTCCTCTGTAGGTCGTATCAAGGCGAAAAACTGCAGACCATTTCTGGAAGGTTTTCTGGACAGGCCTTCGCACAATGATATTGGGAGATCGGCAATATTCAGGGCTCTGGCCAATTTGGAGGAAGAGCAAGCGTGGGCAACGTTGCTTGAGGGTGCAGATTATGGAGCGGCTCGCAGTAGTAGGTTTTCCGCTATTCAAGGTCTGGCAAAACTGGCTGGACGATTTGAACATCTCAAGCCTGAAGCTATCAACACTCTGAAACGGTTTGCCCAGGAAACGCGAGGGACTCCTTCCGCAACATTTCGCGGTAAACTGGCTGCCATTCAGGCTATGGGTGAATTGGAGGAGCTTTCGTCCATTCCCACATTGAGGAAGTTGGCAGAAGGCGAAACGGATGGTCGATTGAAACGGAGGGCAGAGGAAACCATTGTCCGCCTGTTTGAGTCAGCTAGAAAACCTGCTGAAATGAAGTTAATACGATCCGACCTTGATGACTTGTTGAAGGATAATAAATCCCTTCGTGATCGAGTAGATATTATGGAAAAGCAAAAAGACGCTAAACAAAAATCAAAAAAGAAAAAAGGATAATGGAATGAATAAGCCCTTTAATGATGATCCTGTGGAAGTGTTGGTGAAAAAGTTTTTGACTAAGAACGGAACGGTTCTGGATTTGCGATTAAAATATATTGGCGATGAAGGCCTGGAATACCTGGCTCAATGTCCCGAATTGATTGACTTGGAAATCTTGAACCTGGAAAGAAATGAAGTCACCGACAAAGGGATCCAGACGTTGGCAAAATCTTCCATCATCACGAACTTGAAAGAATTGCATCTAGAAAGAAATGCGATCGGCGATGGTGGAGCCAAAGCCATTGCCACTTCAGCAAACTTTTCCTATCTGCACTTCATCAACTTCTGGAAAAATAAAGTGGGGATTGAAGGCGCTCAAGCTATTGCCAGTTCCACCATTCTGGTTAATCTGAAAAACCTGGATCTGGCTCAGAATAATATAGGAGATGAAGGTGCCAAGGCTCTGGCCGAAAGCAATACCCTGGCTAGTCTGGAGTGGCTTGAAGTGTTTGGCAGTGGTTTGACCGAGGAAGGTAAAAAGCTTCTCAAGGAGTCAAAGGTTTTCCCTAAGTTACAGACCCTTGTCTTAGAGTAACCAGCGTGGTTAGCAGGCTGTCTACCGCGGGTGTTTTTTTACCAGATACTTGTGGTAGTCGGTGATGGATAATACTCCCAGCATTTGTCCATGCTCTGTGACTTCCAAGTGGTGAATATTATGATCCCGCATTATCTGGGCCGCTTTTTCCATATTCTCTTGGGCTTCGATTTTAATAAGAGGAAAACTCATGACCTCGGCCACCTGAACCTTTTCAGGGTCAAGGTTTTCTGCAACCAATTTTTTGCTGATATCGTGATTGGTAATGATCCCAATATACTCTCCGCTCTCCTCAACCAGCAGGGAATGGACTTCACTGTCGTGCATAACGTGACTGGCTTGCAGAATACTTTCCGTGGGTCCAATGCTCATAAGAGATTCTGCCATGTAGTTGCGAATTTTTTCCATTTCAGGGCACCCTTTAAAGTGTATTGACCGACAAGACTAATTTAGTCCCAGTATTGGAATCTGTCAATGCAGCAAGCGCACTGTCAGGATTTGCTCATTTATCTTTATTAAATAGTTGTTCCAACTGTGTCTGGCAACGAGGGTCTCGGGTTAATTCGATCATAACTTTTTCGTTAACGCTCAAATTAGGCATACTGGATTTTGAGAAGTAGTGAGAAAACGCGGCCCAAAGGCTGGGGATGTCTCTGAACTCGTTGTAGGTGGAGAGTATGTTGGTCATATTGGTGACGCTTCGGCCATCAATCCCCTCGAAGGAAATGTATAACTGCATGGAGAGATCATAGAGTACCTGTGAAAGGTGCTCAATGGCCACCCGTAAAAAAGGGAACTTATTAACGTTCTTTTTCATGGAAGCATTGCTGGAGGAAAGAACGGCAATATTCCTTTTAACTATCTCGATATCCTCAGAAATTTCATCCCAGATACTGTAGTTCATCAGCCTCTTTTCCAGTTTTACTTTTTGAACTCTCCCCGGAAATAGTTTGTTAAAAGCAGAATAAATATTTGTCAGTTCTTTAACTTTATCAGGATAGGTTTTTCTTATATTTTTTTCCATATTCTGGTCATAACTCTGCATCATCGTCATGAATTCTTTTTTGTCCAAGGGTGCATCAGCTTGAATTTTTTCTGTGGTTTTAGCGATGTTTTGAAATAGTAGTTGTTTCTCATTGGGTGGATACCAGAAATCTATTTCTTGAATAATAATATTTATTCGGCTCAGTATATCTCGACCATATTTTTTTTCATGATGAGGGGTGATTGTAATAGTGATGTCTTCGGCATCTTTTTCCCGGACAACAATATTGAAATTCTTTTTTAGTAGCTTTGAGAAAATCATGTCGAGCCTGGAAAAATCGATTTGTTTGTCCTTAATGCAAGTCCAGGTTTCATCAACAATGGCTTTAAGCCGTCCTTTTTCACCCTCCTGAGAAAACTTGGACTCCAGAGCTCTTTGCGCCCGTTTTAGTTCTTGCTCGTTGTAGATAATGAGAGATTTTTTAAGTTCGTTAAACTTCTGCAAGAGGGCGGATGATTTTCTCACCTCATCTACATAAGAATATTTTTTCTTGGATTTTTTCATTAAAGAAGTGAGAAACGCCCCTGTTTCAAAGACATCACTCATGCGCGAAATCTGCATGCTCATTTCTTTAACCTGAAAATAGAATTTTCCCAAATCGGGTTCCGACCTTTTATCTTTTAAAAAGAATTCCATGTATTTACAAACTTGGTAGTAAATATCGTTAAGTTCTTTGTAAGCATCGGGGGAGTTGTCGAAGAATTGATACTTGGAGAAAAGCCCATTCTTCATACGTAATACGTTGTAACCTAGGACCTTGTTTTCACCATTCTTATAGCCCTTGAAAAACTCATCGAGGGTTATGTCGTGCTCCTCCAGGTTGTGAACCAGATCGTTCAATTCGGGCATAACGCTTTTGCTCATGTTTGCCGGTGCCCGGTAATACTTTTCCATGAAGTTCAACTCAAACCTAATATTGGGAAGAACATAATCGAAAGTGGAGAGAATGAGTTCTACAGTCTTTAAAATTTCTTGCTTATAGATTTCCAGCTTGCATTCATACTGGTTCTCCGAAATTTCTTCCGCATCCTGTATTAGCTCTTTTAAAGTTGTGTCGATTTCTTCCAAACTTTGAAGAGCGGTTGGTATGTCGATGGGGTCGGAACCATTTTTATAAAGGGGGCCGCTAGCATCCTTTTCTATTTTAGGGAGCTTTTCCTGATAGGAGGCAAGAATGGATAAAATTCGCTCCCTTTCTTCTTCGGGACCTTTTTCTCCCGGTTCAATATCAGGCGAATTTTTGACTTTGGTCTCGAAAAGAGACAGTTGGTTTGTCAAAGTCGCAATATGTTTCTTGAGCTCAGGCAGAGCTTTGGAATCTATCATTTATTTAATCTCCCCAACTAATAATACATCAAATAATCTTTGTAAAGCTATGAAAAACAAAGAAATGCCTGTTTTTATTGAAGATGTGACATTAAAGTATCAGCCCTATTTGTAATGGGAAAAGTGATGCTATGGATATTGATGTCAATTTATCAAGCAGTTTAGGGTGATAGTGATTTGATGATTTGGTGTAGGAGCATGTGTACATGAAGGGGGAGGGTGACTGTGAAGTGTAAGTCTTAGGGGCTTTTGATCATTAGACTATTTAAAAATCATGATTCAAATTCTTTGATCTGGTTTGCAGACCTGTCTTTAAATTACATCCATCAATTCCATATAGTTACCGAGAAACCTTTTTAAGGCTTTGTTTAACGGCTGGTGTTTGGGGTCTGAAAAATCCGGATCACTTTCAATGAGTTGAAAAGCTTCGTTACGAGCTGTTTCCAGCACCTGAATATCGCGAAGCAGGTTGGCGATTTTTAAAAGAGGTATTCCCGATTGTCGGGTGCCCATGAAGTCTCCGGGACCACGGATTTTTAAATCCTCTTCAGCGATGACGAATCCATCACCGGAGTTTTGCATGGCTTTCATGCGAGCTTGCCCTTCCTCAGATACCGGATGGTAGGCCATCAGCAGGCAGTATGAGGCATGACTTCCCCGGCCCACACGTCCGCGTAGCTGATGCAACTGAGCCAGGCCGAACCGCTCAGCGTGCTCTATAATCATGACGGTGGCATTAGGGACGTCAATGCCCACCTCAATGACTGTTGTGGAAACCAAGATCTGAATTTCTTTTTTAAGGAACCGAGACATGATGTCCTGGCGTTCTTCTTTTTTGAGTTTTCCATGTATCATGCAGGCGGTGAAATTGGGGTACTGTTCTTGAATAAAATCAAAAACAGTTACTGCCGCTTTAAGGTCGATGGACTCGGACTCCTCAATTAACGGACAGACGACAAAAGCCTGCCTGCCTTGTTGCAGCTGTTTTTCCATGATGCCATAAGCCTTTTCCCTTCGATTTTCAAAAAACAGGTTGGTTGCAATTTCCTGTCGCCCTGGGGGGAGCTCATCTAAAAGTGATACATCCATATCTCCATAGAGAGTGAGTGCAAGAGACCTTGGGATGGGTGTGGCTGTCATGATGAGAAGGTGTGGGTGATCGCCTTTCTTGCCGATAGCTTCTCTTTGCATGACTCCAAATCGATGTTGTTCATCAATGACCGCCAAGCCCAGTTTTTTAAATTGGATATCTTTTTGAATCAGAGAGTGGGTCCCGACAACAATTTGTGTTTTTCCGGATAGTATGTCCTCCAAATGGATTTTTCGCTCTTTGCCCTTGAGTGCACTGGTCACCAGTTTGATTTCGATGCCTAATTTTTCACAAAAGGGGCGGATGTTTAAATAGTGTTGTTCGGCGAGAATTTCTGTCGGAACCATTAACGCAGATTGTGTTCCATTATCTACAGCGGTCAACAAAGCGGTGAGAGCGACAATGGTTTTGCCGCTCCCAACATCTCCTTGAATCAGGCGGTTCATGGGTTTCTCTTTTTCCAGGTCTTTCATGATTTCGCCGAGCACTTTTTTTTGTGCTCCCGTTAAAGTGAAGGGCAATAGCTTGACAAACCGTTTGATGAGTTCTCCGCGAGTTTTAAAGGCTGTTCCTATGTGTTCTTCTCCAGCGCGATTTTTTCTGAATGCCAGAGCTAGTTGGATCAGGAATAGTTCTTCAAAGACCAGCCGTCTTTGTGCCGGAGTCTTAAAGGCATCCAGTTCTTCCAAAGAGGAACCTTCTGGCGGGAAATGGGATTGGGTAAGAGCTTCTGACCGGGGCATGAAATTGTGCCGTTGGATCAGGTCATCGGGAAGAAACTCTTCAGCCAGATGCAGGTATTTATCGAGAACATTTTTAATGATGGTTCGCATGGATTTAAGATGCAGACCATCTGTGACATGGTAAACGGGAACGATTTTTCCTATTTCGAGTGAGCTGACGTTTTTTCCTGAAACTTGCTCGGTATCCGGGTGGATGATTTCCAGTCCAGAACGTTTGTTAATGGTGGGTTTTCCTGAAAAAATGATTTTTTGTCCCGTTGCAAACTTTTCCTTCATATAAGTTTCGTTGAACCGGAACCATTTTGCCCGAATGATTCCTGTTTCATCTTGAACGATGACTTCAAACACCCTTTTTCGACGCCCCATAAACATTGTTCCAGAGTTGAGGACTTCACCTGTGAGAGTGACGTATTCACCGGGAATGGCTTGGGAAATTTTTTTAAATTGGGTGCGGTCTTCAAACCGGAAAGGCAGAAAATAAAGACAGTCTTCAATACTTGTTAGACGGAGTTTTTCAAGGAGAATCGCTTTTCTTGGACCGACCCCTTTTATAAACTGCATTGGATCGTTTAGGGAAGGTATGTGTTTCATGGCCCTAATATTAACGTGCAAGCCGTGTGGGAGCAAGTAGTTCTGCCACGATTGAACGTTGACAGAAAAAACTTGTGGAAGTATCCTTAATTAAAAGGTTTATGCTTCTCCGCTGGCTGTTTTTATTTTTGGTCGAGTGGATAAATAATGGAGGTTTCATTCCTGCTATGAAAGTTCAGGATCTGACAGACGCGCTATTGGAATACATGCCTGATGCTGATGTCGACATCATTCTGAATGCTTATATTTATTCCGCCAAGGCTCACCGGGGGCAGAGTCGAAGATCTGGGGAAGCCTATATATCTCATCCTCTTGAGGTGGCTCATAATCTAGTTAAACTAAAGCTGGACGCTACCACCGTAGCCGCGGGCCTGTTGCACGATACCATAGAAGATACCCTTTCTACTCCAGAAGAAATCCAAGAATTATTTGGCGACGAAATCTTTCAGCTTGTGGATGGCGTGACCAAGATCAGCAAGATCCATTTTTCCAGCCACGAAGAAAGCCAAGCCGAAAACTACAGGAAGATGATCTTTGCCATGGCCCATGATATCCGGGTGGTTTTGATCAAGCTTGCCGACCGGGCACATAATATGCAGACCCTGGGTTCCTTATCAGAAGAGAGACAAAGAAGGATTGCCCGGGAGACTCTGGAAATATACGCCCCCATTGCCAACCGTCTCGGTATTGGTTGGTTAAAAGCCGAATTGGAAAATGGTTCGTTTCGTTATCTCTATCCTGAAGAATATCGCACCATTGAGGAAAAAGTAGCAAAGGGCAAGGACAATCGAGCTCAGTATGTGGAAAAAGTCACCTCTCGACTAGTGAAAGAGTTGAAGGAAGCGGGAATTCCCGGGAAAGTTGGGGGAAGGCCCAAACAATTTTTTAGCATTTATAAAAAGATGATGGATCAGGCTATTAGCTTTGAAGATGTTCATGATCTGATTGGTGTTCGGGTTTTGGCCGAATCCTTACGCGATTGCTATTCTGTTTTAGGGCTGGTGCATTCCATTTGGAAACCCATACCGGGGAAGTTCAAGGATTATATTGCCATGCCCAAGCCGAATATGTACCAGTCCCTCCATACCACGGTGATCGGTCCAAGAGGAGAAAGGGTGGAAGTGCAGATTCGCTCGGAGGAAATGCATAAGGTGTGTCAGGGAGGCATTGCGTCTCACTGGCGTTATAAAGAAAAAAATGGCGAGGATGAAAAACCGATGAACCAGCAATTGTCATGGGTTCGGCATCTTCTTGAAAATCAGAAAGACTTAAAAAATCCAAAAGAGTTTCTTAATGCCTTCAAGGTAAACCTGTTTCCAGATGAGGTTTATGTTTTTACCCCTGGAGGTGATGTGATAGCCCTGCCGCAAAGTGCGACCCCCGTTGACTTCGCGTTCGAGGTCCATACGGACGTAGGATGTCATTGTCAGTGCGCAAAAGTAAACGGTAAGGCAGTTCCTCTGCGTTATAAGTTAAAAGATGGGGATCAGGTAGAAATCTCCACCTCCGAGGAAGCATCTCCCAGTCGTGACTGGCTGGCCTTTGTTAAAACTTCTAAGGCACGGAGTCGGATATCCAACTACATAAACACAGAAGAGCGCTCAAGAAGTTTGAGTTTGGGGAAAGAACTTCTGGCGAAAGAGATTCGCGAATACGGTCTGGATCCGGCGATAGAAATGGATGGCAAGGCTTTCGAAGAAGCCGCTCAGGCTTGCGGTTTTAATTCTACCGACAGTTTGTTGATGGGAGTTGGAATCGGAAAGTTGTCGACTTATCATGTCATCGAAAAACTGATTCCGAGAGAAAAGCTGGAGGGAAAAGAGCACCGTGAGAAGACATTGATCAAGCTTAAAGAAAGCCAGCCACCGGAATCCTCGGGTAATGCCATTAAAGTTCAGTGTTTCAATGAAAATATTCTCATCCGAATTGGCAAGTGTTGCCATCCTCTTCCTGGAGAGCCGATCATTGGGTACATCACGAGAGGCCGAGGGGTTACAGTGCACCATATAGACTGTCCCAGTGTGGGGACTGTTATTAATGACCCGGAGCGGCTTGTAGGCGTTGAATGGGATACGGGCACGAATATCATTTACCAGGCTCATATCGCGATTGTTGCGTCTGACAAGCCTGGAATCATGGCCACCATCAGCCAGGCCTTCGCAGAATGCGGGATCAATATCACGCGCGCTAATGTTCAGCAAGGGGCAAACAAAAGAGCCTACTTTGACCTGTCAATAGAAATCCAGGATGTTGAACACCTGAATCAAATTCTTGAAAAAATGCGTCAGGTCGATGGTGTGATTTACCTGGAGCGGATCAAAGACTTCAATAAAAATGCGCCGATCAAAAGCAGGCTGGAGGCCTTAGGTGAAAAACTGGGGACACAAGGAGAACCGGAACTGAGTACTACCTGATGGCTTTAGTTATTTTTCCTGACTTGATGCAACGGGTGCAGATTTTCATGGTCTTTACAGAACCCTTCATCACCACACGCAACTTTTTGATATTCGGCTTCCAGCGTCGTCGAGTTTTGTTGTTCGCGTGACTGACATTGTTGCCAAACTGGGGTTTTTTATCGCAAACTTCACATTTAAGGGACATCAATTACTCCGAAAATAGATTGTCTTGAAGAAGGTTAGATGCTAGCATAACCTTGTTAAAGGGGCAAGAGGATTTGAATAATATGGTTGTTAATAAAAATACCAGGATCAACGAAATTCTCAATACTTATCCTGAGGCCATGAAGTTTTTCAATGAAAAACAGATGTCCTGCGGCAGTTGCTTTGCTGTGAAATTTGATACCTTGGAAAGCGGGGCCTTGATGCATGGCATGGAGGTCACCACCCTGATTGGCCAACTCGAACAGTTTTTGCAAGCCCTTCCTACTCGTGTGGCATCTACCCAACACAAATAGTTCGCTTCTCCTTAATTTTTTGTCTTTTCAGGGTGCAGGTCTTGCGTCTGGATCAGAATAGGTAAGAAAACTGCTTTTTTGCGGAAAATTTCAGAGTAGGGGTGAGAAATTAACCGAGAAATTTAGATTCCGTGATGATGTTTTCAAGAACTTTTTCAGCGAGTTGCTCACTGGATACGCGATAACTGCCATTCGCGATTTGGTCTTTAATCCGATCCACTTTTTCGACACGAATATCAGGGGCCGAATTTACCGCTTCGGTCGCTTTTTGAATGTCTTTGGCCTTGGAAGATATAGCAATCTGCTCAGTACCGCCAGCAGAGGAAGCGCCACCCTGGCTCTTGGTAGTAGCGGATTTGTCCCCGACCTTTACCCGGTCTTGAATCGTTTTACCTTTAATTCGAAAGTCGTTGCCTGGAATTTCCATGATACCAGTCCTTAAAAAGTGAATTTAGCTTCAACAGGTTAACTTTTTACCATTTAGGAGTAAAGATCTTTTTCTAACCCTCCAAGGTGAAACCTGATCTTCTGTTATAGTTATCGGAATCGGCTGGATATACTTTAGTCGGATTGTGTAAAAAACCGTATAATTTTTACTTCTTAGGCCTTTAAATTAAATGAGATCCGGGGTTTATTTATCCGATTCCCGAACGTTGATGTTGTGTGCTGGGTCGGGTTGGGTTCCAATTGAGACAGTATTCGCTCAAAAAACATAGGTTTTGCTTTATTACTTTATTGGTGTATTGATTTATGAACTTTAAAAACCCAATTCCCACGGTAGATATCATTATTGAGCAGGGTGATGGAATCATCCTAATAGAGAGAAAGAACCCTCCACATGGTTGGGCATTGCCCGGCGGGTTTGTCGATTATGGAGAATCCCTGGAGTCTGCGGCCCGTCGGGAAGCTTTGGAAGAGACGGGAATGGTGGTGGATCTATTAGGACAGTTTCATACATACTCAGACCCTGAGCGCGATTCCCGACAACATAACATATCTACTGTTTTCGTCGGGCGGGCCGCCGGAGAGGCGCAAGCGGGCTCAGATGCCCAAAAAGCAGGCCTTTTTACAAAAAATATGCTTCCAGAACCGATTGTGTTTGACCACGCCCTTATATTGAAGGATTATTTCAATTGGCGGGAAAATGGCCGGGCCGGTGTCGGGCAGCTAAAACCTTGAGAAACTATCATATATGAAACAATTCAGGCAGATTCGAAATTTTATAGTGGTTGGGAGTATGGTTTTCGTGCTTTTTGGGAGCTTGCCCGGTTTTGCGAGTTCTATCGACTCCAAAAAGTACAGCCGGGTCATATGGAATTATCTGGAGACTCTTTGTGCCTACGGCCCTAGAAACCCTGGCAGTGAAGGCTACCGTGAAACTCTGGCTTTGATCCGCAGGGTGGGAGCAAACTATGCTGATCAGGTGGTGGAACATCCATTTTCAGTCCGCACCTCCAAATCGTCCTCTATGGATATGGTCAATTTAGAGCTTAGGTTTAATGGAACCGAAGGCGGTGCCCCTATTTTAATTGGCGCGCATTTTGATACCCGCCCCTTTGCCGAGGAGGACCTAAACCCTGAAAACTGGTCCGCACCTATTTTGGGGGCGAACGATGGTGGTTCCGGCACTGCGGTTTTACTTGGACTGGCGCAATATCTTAGTCAGCATCCTGTTGCTCGACCTGTTCATTTAGTTTTTTTTGATGGAGAAGATTTTGGTGGCAAAGATTCAGGACTGAAACTGCTGGGGTCGACTTTTTACGCCCAGCAACTGATCCAGGTAGAAAAAGAAAAATGGCCCTACTGGGTACTGGTCATTGACATGGTGGGCGATAAGGATTTGCAGATATTCAAGGAGACCTTCTCCCTCAAAGGCAGTTCAAGTTTTCTCGATAAAATTTATGATGTTGCCAGAGGGCAGGGCGCACAGTCATTTAAAGAGTCCGTGAAATATACCATTTATGATGACCATTATCCCTTCCACCGCATGGGCATTCCATCCACGGTTCTGATAGATTTTGACTATCCCTACTGGCACACTCTTGCCGATACGCTGGACAAATGTTCCATTGAGAATATGTTTTCTGTTTTCTCGGTAGTCGCAAAGACAATTGAGGGTTTGTAGAGGAGAGAAAAGTATTTAAACTGTTCTGGAAGGATTTATAGATTTCCCAGTAGCATATCTTCTAGAGCCCATTTTCCTGATATTTATTTCTTCCTGCCCTCATATATTTTGAACCTAAAAACATTGAAAGATCGCAGTTAAATTTTGCTGCTTTAAGGGCAAATGAAATGCCGCTTGTTCCGGCCAAAACTCCTGTGTAAGAGTAATCTGGACGCAAATATTCTTTACACTTTAACAGGAGGCTTTTGTAATGCAGAAACTATTGGCACTATTCATCTTAATGAGCTAATGGGTGGTTTCATCAGCAGGAGCGCAGGGAGCAATTGATAATACTTCGATAGGTCTCACCACACCGCAAGCGGGCAAGTTTACTAATCTGGAAACAGGTACTCTGGAGGCAACGACTTCCATTAAGCTGGGAGCAGAGACCATCACCAACTTCAGTGGTATCGATGACGATAAGGTTAAAGTGTCATCTGGCGATACACCTGGGTTTCTCGACACCAAAATTGTCGCAGGCACGGGTGTTACTGTAACCCCCGGCACAAGCCAGGTCACCATTTCTGCTCCACCCGTTAATGTCGAAGATAGCACCGATGGTGTGGAGGTTTCTTTTGCGCGGGAATTTGAATTTGATCAAGGTTCAGGACTTGAGCCCGCTTTGGACTTGAATGGAACAAATTTGTTTATTGGTGGCATCGACCCGACTGTCACGCTTGCCGGCCAGAACCGAACTGTTCTTTCGAAGGGATCGATTCCCAACACCAATCCTGTTTTACAGCAGGTGGTCGTGGATTTCCCCTATAGACAATTGGCGGGAGAGCATAAACTGAAACTTGTCAACACTCAGGGGTTTTCGGAAGGATTTATTTCCCTGAGCGAAATCATCCCTTTGTCTCCCATTTTGAGTAATCACAGCACAGGCCTTGTCAGATACTGGCCGATGGACGGAGATTTTAATGATGCATCTGTAAGTGGTGATAATGGAATTGCGAATGGCGGGGTAACCGCAACGTCAACAGATGCTCAGTTTGGCCAAGCAGGTAATTTCGATGGGGTAGATGATTTTGTCGATCACAGCTATGCAATAACCAAAACAACCAATTCTACTGTAGCCTTTTGGCTGAAACTCGGCTCTGATACTGGTGCGCCAACCGGAATTTTGGAATTCGGTAGCTTCGCAGTTCAAATTAATTGGCATGCTAGTAATAATTTCTTATTCGTCGTTGGTAATACTGGTGTCCAGGCTTACCTTGTGAATTTCGATGCTAATCAGTACATTGGTTCATGGCATCACTTCGCAATGACTTGGGATGGTAGCACCAACCGTGTTTATGCCGATGGTAACTTGGTCGGTTCAAATACTTCGGGCACCCTCTCGACTTTCCAATGGGGTGGTTCCTGGATCGGTAAGACAACCGATTATTCGGGTTCACCTGATACTACGATGGACGACGTGAGTATTTGGAACAGAGCTTTACCCGCTTCCGAAATCACTGATATCTACAACGGCAACAAGCACCCAGACACTGCACTTTAAAGTAGTGGGATGCCCGTTTGAACGGGCGTCCCACTTTTTTCCTGGCCCTGGTGAACCCTAAAAAAATATCCAAAGAAGAGTAGTACGAAAAATTCCAGAAATAAGGAAAACGTGCCCCTTGTAAGGAGTCGAACCTTGGTCTGCTGAAAAGGAGCTAGTGCGCGACAGGATGTTCGGAGCGTTTCTTTTTTGCTTCTTCGTTGAAGGGGTCGATCTCTAGAATTGTTTTCAGTTCTTTTTCTGCGTCCTGAAACTTCTGGTTTTTCTTGTGGATTTCATAAAGCTTCCAGTGCATGGATAGAAAGTCGATACCCTGTTCCTGGGAAAGCTCAAACACTTTCCGGGCTTCATCCAAACGATTGAGTGCGAACAGGGAATTGCCCAAGTTGAAATTTGCAATGGCAAACTCGGGGTTCAGCGCTAAAGCTTTTTTTAAGAGCGGGACGGCTTCATTAGAGTGTCCCTGTTTATTCAGTGCTGCGCCCAAATTGGAAAGGGCCTGGATGAAATTGGGATAAACCTGAATAGCTTTTTTAAATAATTTCACCGCTTCATCGAGCTTCCCCTCACGAAAATAATATCCCCCGAGATTCGACAAGGCTTCTGGAAAGTCAGGATTCAACTCCAATGTTTTTTCATATTGACCAATGGCTTTTTCGAGCATTCCCAGATCCCGATAGGCAACGGCGAGATCGTAATGAGCCAGAATGTAGCTTGGGTTTATTGCTAGTATTTTTTCAAACTCAGCGATGGCTTTATCGGGGTCTCCCGATCCATACAGAAAATGATTTCCCCGGTAATACATGGCATCGAGAGAGGTCTTGTCTTCTTCCAGAAGTTTTTGTAGCGAAAAGATAGTTTTAGCATCCAAAAAACCTTTAACGGTATTTATAGGAAGTGCAAGGTTTATGGAACGTCCCTCTACCGTGGCCAGTCCTACTACCTGGTTCGACTTATTGACAACGGGTCCGCCGCTAAAACCGGGGCCGAATGCAGTGGTTGTATAAATAAAAGGTGTCTTGGGGTCGGCTTGGGAATGAATCCCCAGAACAAAGCCATAAGTTTGCGCCATTTGGCCTTGGACTTTATTTTCCTGCTCGGTGACCTCAGCGGAAAGATATCCCAGAGCACTGGTGTAGTCGTAAGGTTTTAATGTGGAGGAGTCTCCGATATCCAAGGTGGAGTAAAACCCTTCCTTCAGTTTTACAATGGCAAAATCTTTGGTTCGGTCGACTTTGAGTATTCCTGTTACTTCAGAATGTGAACCATTAGGGAAATGCACGTCAATGGTATGAGCATCTACCAGAACGTGATAATTGGTGACGAGGGTTCCTTCTGGACGTGCCACAAATCCCGATCCGGTTCCAACGGTTTTTCCAGCTTTATCCTTAGCGATGAGTAAGGCTATCGCGTTTTTATTGACTTCATGGGCACTTACTGAGCCTGAAACGATCATCAGGCCGATGATGAGGCAAGTTATGACAGATAAGGCTAAACGGTTTCGCATATTTTTATAGTTTTCGGCTCAAAAAAGCCGCTCTCAATTAAGGAAAAACATTATTTTAGTGATGAATCCATTCTATAAATTGGCTGGAGCGATTACAACAGAATTAAAAAGAAATTATATGGAGGAAGGGTAAGTCAGGCTGATGCAATGCGGGTGAAAATTAAAAATCCGAGCCGACGTAGGAGCCGACCCGGATTGATTGAGGTCTTTTACTTAACGTTAATGGTTATCGTTGCTGTCAAAGCCGGATTGTAAGGGACATGGTTGCCTTTGGCGAACAGGGTGCGGATGATGTGTTTGCCAGAAGAGAGCTTGATTTCCTTACAAGTGGAGCCATCTCCCATATGGATGTGATTTGCATCTTTTCCAACAGGTTTGCTCAGGTCTGTCGGCAGGTTTTCATCAACAATGATGTGATGATGGCCTTTGCCTTCGTTGACACCTTTTTTAGCGGGTTGTACTTCAACGCCTTCAGTGGCCATACAAACTTTTACCGGGCTAGTAACCATGGCTCCGTTAGGAGGGTCGGTGATCGTCACGGCGTTACCGGCGAATGCGCTGGTGGTGGTAAAAAGAAAGAAAGATGACAAAATCAATTTCGGGTAAATGCTTTTCATTTCTCAAAACTCCTAATGCTAAGTGGTTGGTTATACTGGTACTTAAAAGACTCGGCTTCATTTGACCTCCGCAATCTTTCGACTCCTCCTAAAGTGACGAAAAGATGGTTTCTGTAGCGTGAAGGTTCATTTGCCGTGTTATTCATCTTCAACGATCCAGTTGGTTACTCAGAATTTAGATATATAAAGTAATGAAAAAGTTTCATAAAAAATGGAAATCTCTTAATAAAAGGATAGCTGGGTTTCCCCAATTTCTCTTGACATCGTAATCCGAGTTACATAATCTCTGTTATTCAGTTTTATTTCCCTTGGGGGCTCGTTGAAAAAAGAGCGTGCGTCCAATTTCATGTTTTTTTTCAGGAGGTTTTAGATGGTAGTTACTGGAGAATGTCGGCTCCTTCACACGTGTGAAATGTGTGAATTTAATAATGAGACCGACTGCAAAGCTGACAAAAACGAACATAATCGCTGGCTTGTTAACAATCGGATGAATGACATCAAGCACAAGATTATTGTTGGTAGTAATAAAGGTGGCGTTGGCAAAAGTACTGTAACCACCAACCTTGCAATTGCTCTTGCAGAAAAAGGCTATGCTGTAGGACTGGCAGATGCAGATCTTCATGGTCCTAACATCCCGAAATTGTTGCAGGCCGAGGATGTTCGGTTGAAAGCTACAGATGTAGGGATTGACCCTTATGAGACCAAAAATGGACTGAAGGTGGCTTCGTTAGGCTTTCTTATTGAAGATCCCAATATGCATATTGCCTGGAGAGACGCGGTTAAATATGACTTTATCATTGAGTTGTTGGGAAATATAAACTGGGGTAAGTTGGATTATCTCCTGTTTGATCTTCCCCCTGGTACCGGAAACGAACAAATCACCATCATCGACTTTATCGGTGAGGTTGATGGAGCGATTATTGTCACAACCCCTCAGGATCTGGCGATTCTGGATGCTCGGAAAATGATTTCTTTCGCCCGCGACAGTAACGTCCCTATAGTGGGAGTGATTGAAAATATGAGTACGATGTCCTGTCCGCACTGTGATGAAAAAATTGACGTGTTCAAAACGGGCGGGGGCAAAAAATTAGCCGAAGAGCTGGTATTGCCTTATCTGGGTAGTATCCCTTTGGATGGAAATATTGTCGCCAATTCTGATAGCGGGGACCCTGTTGTCCTGTCTAGTCCAGATTCCGAAGCCGCTAAAGCATTTTTGAAGTTGGCTGACAATGTCCATAAATTCCTCAACCCCGAATAGTTCGACATCTTTTACAGGTCGAATTTTGGCGAAGGCAATAGTCCTCATGTTTTCACCAATTGAACTAAGGTTTGGGCAGGCAGGAGAACGCTTTTAAAATGCAAACAATGCATTGCGTTTCCTGCTACGATTGAGGGATAATAATGTTGTGGGGCTAGTTTTGACTTTTTAAAACTAGCCCTGACTCTTCGATAAAGGCTTTTCCTTTCTTTCATAAATTTCATATGTATTTTTGTTTGTCTGGCAAATTAAAAATTAAAAAAATATTGGCAGTTTTCTGTATGATTTCTTTCGTGGGAACTGTTGAAGTGTTTGCGGGTTCAGTTGGGAAACCTGTTTACTCGAATAATCCTATAGCTGCCGAGGTGGATGGGCAACCCATTTACTTGGATGAGCTTAAGCATATTCGTATTCAGGAAGCTCTCAAGCAACTGCATGAAATGCAGACCCGCTCCTTGAAGGAAAAAATTCTCGATAAGCTTGCAGAAAAGCATCCGGGTTCGGTTGCGGAACAAGCTCCCAAGGTGACAAAAGCAGAAATCAAACAGTTCTATGACAGTAATCCCGGTATCAAAGAGCTAGGAAACCTTCCTCAAGTGAGTGGTGAAATTCGCGACTACCTGGAAAAAAGTTTTGAGCAGGTACATATCGAACGGCAGTATCAGAATGCGGTCCAAAAGGGTTGGGTTAAGGTTTATTTAACACCTCCCAATGATTTCCGTTTGGTGGCAGGGCTCGGCACAGCCATGGTGTGGGCGGAGGAAAAAGCTTCCTCAACCAGGCGGGTTTTTGTGTTGGAATACTCAGACTTCCAATGTCCGTTTTGTAAGCGGGTACAGGACACTTTGGCAAAGGTTAGAAAGAAATACTCCAAGGAAGTTCAGTTTGGATATCGGCATTTCCCTCTGCCCTTCCACAAAGAAGCAAAAGAACTTGCCCAGGCTGTTGAATGCGCCAGGGATCAAAATAAATTCTGGGAGCTTCAGGATCTTTTCTATAAAAACATTTCCAACTCCGCAAGTGATAAGGAAGTCTTAAACCTGGCCAAGCTCGCAGGAGTAGAAAATATCCGGGACTTTGAGTTTTGCTGGCGCAATGGAAAATATGCAGAGCGTGTGCAAAAAGATATTCGTGATGGTGCTGAACTGGGAATTCAAGGAACCCCCACTTTTATTTTAGGGGCCTACGATCCAGTAACTCGAACCGTTTCTGGTGAAATGTTTTCCGGTGCTGTGTCTGAAGAAAAGTTTGTCCGTGTGATTGAAAAATACCTTTCCTCTACCCGAACCGAAGCTAAGTTGAACCAATAGCTCCATGATCAGAATACTGATTTTTATTCTGGCTGGATGGATTGTCCCCGTTTTAGCTTTTGCAGAACCCTCTCCTTTTTCCAGTCCAAGTGTCTCATCCGGTCCCGGTATAAAATTAAATGTGATGATGGATAGAGACCCTGCTTATCCAGGTGACCGTTTTAAGCTATACATGTCTGTCCAGATTGAAGAAGGTTGGCATATTTATTCCTTGCAACCTATGGATGGCAATGAATTACTGGCCACTCAAATTGTGCTCGACGATAATATTTTCGAAGGCCAGAAACACTGGCAGGAATCTCCACCCCGATTGATTCAGGACGATGCCCAGCAAAAACTGGTTAAAGGCCATGTCACCACTGCCGAGTTTCACAATAGTTTTCGTGTTCCCGAGAAGTTCAAGTCGGGTAACTACTCCATAAAAGGCAAACTGTTATACAGGGCCTGCGACAATAATCTTTGTACCCTTCCTCAAAGCCTTTCTTTTGACAGCCAGATTCGTGTCGGTGTCAAGAAATAGCAGTGTCAAGTTTCACCGAAAGAATCGCCTTTCCTTATTTAGATACAATAGGATAAACTCCTATTGCCGGTCGTAACGGAAATTAAAAACAGATTCGTATTGCAAAACCCATGCAAGTTATCACAACACATTTGAATGCAGACTTTGATTGCCTTGCCTCAATGATGGCGGCGAAAAAGCTGTATCCCGAGGCTCATCTGGTCCTTCCCGGATCGGCAGAGAGTTTGGTGGAAGAATTTTTGAAAGAGCAGAGTCCTCCACTTGAATTCACCCGAATCAAGGAGATCCCCTTAGATCAGGTCAGGCTTTTGGTAGTTGTTGATACCCATGCACCTGAAAGGATAGGGGTGTTTGCTTCTCTGATGGATAACCCGAGCGTCGAGGTTCATATTTATGATCACCACCTGGAGCCCGATGTTAAAGCCGGTCAGGCAGTGATCAAAAAACGAGGGGCCTCCACCACGATTCTCCACGAAATTTTGCTTGCGAAAAATGTGTCGCTAACTCCAGAAGAATGCACCTTGATGGTTCTTGGTATTTATCAGGATACACACTCGCTTATCACTGTGTCTACCACTCAAGAAGATTTGATCGCCGCAGGTGACTTGATTAAGAGAGGAGCAGACTTGAGCCGGGTTTCCAGTTATATGCGTCAAAGACTAAACTCCGAGCAGCTTGAAATTTTCAATGAACTGGTGTCCAGTCTGGAAAGTCACATAGTCAACGGAGTTGAGGTCACCCTCGTTACTGCGTCTTCTGATCATTTTGTCAGGGACCTGGCTTATGTGGTTCAAAACATTGTGGAAATGGAAAACCTTGCGGCAGTGTTTGCTCTGGTTCGACTGGACAAGAGAATTTATTTCATTGCGCGTAGCAGTACCGCAGAAGTTAATGTCGGGGAGATGGCTCAGATTTTCGGGGGAGGCGGTCATGGCAGTGCAGCGTCTGCCACCATTAAGGAACTCACACTGGTTCAGGCGAAGGAAAAACTGCTCGGTGAACTGGAGCGACTTGTCCAACCATTGAGTCGTATCAAAGATGTCATGCATGCACCGGCTATTGCTGCCGAAGTGAACGATACCATTGAGTCTGTTGAACAAAAACTGACCCTTTATAACTTAAACACTCTTCCAGTTTTGTCGGGCGAGAAACCAGTAGGCCTGATCACTCGTCAGATTGTGGAGAAAGCCATTCATCATGCCATGGGAAAAGACCGCGCCGAAGACTTGATGATAAGCCGCTTTGCGGTTACTTCTCCTGATGCGGATTTCAAGTCGGTGATCCCTCTGGTGATTGAAGAAAAGCAGAAACTCATTCCAGTTGTCGATCCGGAGAACACACTGATAGGTGTGGTGAGCCGAGGGGATTTGCTCCGGGTTTTGCACGATGGATTAAAGCAACAGGAAGAGCCTTCAAAAGTGTCATTCCAAGGGCGGGCGGGAGTCCAGAAGAACTTAAAAAGCCTGATCAAGGAGAGGCTCGATAAGGATGTTTTCAAGCACCTTGAAAGTATCGCTCAAATTGGTGAACGTCTGAACTTATCGATTTATGTGGTTGGAGGTTTTGTCAGGGACCTGCTTTTGAATATCCCTAATCAGGATATTGATATTGTTGTAGAAGGAGATGGGATCCCTTTTGCGGCCTCTCTTGCTGAAGAATTTGGCGGTAGGGTAACATCTCACGAAAAGTTTGGAACATCTGTGGTGATTTTCTCAGATGGTTATCGAATAGATGTGGCCACAGCGCGTATGGAATACTATACGCATCCGGGTGCTTTGCCCACTGTGGAAAAAAGCTCCGTCAAATCAGACCTTTTTCGCCGTGACTTCACCGTGAACTGCATGGCTGTGAAATTGACTGGCATCAATGCTTTTTGCCTGATCGATTTTTTTAACGGTGAAAGAGATTTACGAAGCAAGGAGATTCATGTTTTGCACAGTTTGAGTTTTATTGAAGACCCTTGCCGATTATTCAGAGCCATACGGTTTGAACAGAGATTTGGTTTTTCAATGGGTAAGCAAGCTGAAGCGTTTATGCGTAGCACCATCAAAAAGCGCCTGGTTGATTCTTTGAGCGGAACACGTTTGTTTAATGAGATCAAGCTATTGCTCAATGAGAAACGCCCAATGGATTGCATACGCAGGATGAGTGAGCTTGAGTTGTTTCAGTTTGTTTCGCCAGAAATGTTGAAAGCTCCTAAAGACCTTGAGGTCCTTGAGAGGTTGGAGTCAGTATTCTCCTGGGCGGATAGGGTCATCACTGCTGATAAGCCAGATGTCTGGTATGTCTATTTTCTGGGGTTGTTTTATTCTCTGAAAGAAGAAGCCTTTTTAAAAGCGTCAGATCGTCTGCACCTGCCAACCCGCATGAAAAACTCATTGCAAGCGGATAGAATCCACTGCCGCGAAAGTTTGGAGCTATTGAAATCCCAAAAGGAGTGGGGACCGAGAGAGATTTACCATGCCTTTGCCAACCTTTCGGTTGAGGCGGTGGTTTTTTTGATGGCATTATCTTCTACTGACCGGCTCAATCAATATGCGAATATTTATTTCGCCCAGTATCAAGGTAAGGCGGAGCCGTCTTTGACGGGGGATGATCTGGTGGAAATGGGACTGGAACCCGGCCCGGTTTTTCAGTCTGTTCTTAATGCGCTTCGTGAAGCGCGGGTTATGGGCAGTGTGAACTCTCGCGAAGAAGAAGTCACTCTGGTTGAAGAGCAATTCCTGAAGTCCTGATAGGTCACAGGTTCCAGCCTGTGCTATAATTGCATCTTGATTTTCCCTTTTAACATGTGAAGAGGTAATGGGTCGTGGCAAGTGTTGAATACCTGATCAAACAGTTTTTGACTCCAGATAAAAAAAGTCTGGATTTGAGCAACCAGCAGATTGGGGACAAGGGAGCTATTACGTTGTCCACATCTAAAAGTCTTCGCAAATTGAAAAGACTGATACTGCCTAACAATAATATCAGCGATGAAGGAATTGCCGCGATTGCCAACTCGGAAAAATTCAAGTATCTGACCGATCTGGATATTTATGGCAATGTGATCAGCGATGATGGGGTTAAGGCGATAGCCGAATCACCTCATATGAGTAATCTGAAAAAGCTCAGTTTGTATGGCAATCTGGTTGAAGATGATGGAGCCATTGCGATTGCTGAATCTCAGACACTCTCAAAACTAAAACATTTATTTATCACCTCAAACCGAATTAGGCGTGAGGGGATTGAGGCACTTCAAAAAGCAAAATGCCGCACCCGGCTTTGCCATCTCCATGTGGATGACCTGAAAGACTTTTTCTACGAAGAGGTCACGGATGAGGATGACGAAGATTTGATCAATAGCTGGGAAGAGCTCAAGGCCCGGGCCGCGAAGGACGGGGACTCAGAGGATTAATTTTTCCAATGCTGAAGCGAAAGTGTCTTTTCCTGTTACTGCTCTTTCTCTTGCCGGTGAATTGGGGTGAGGCTCAAACCAATTTTTCTGAACCGGTAGATTTTGGAAAGCTCTTTGCTGAAAACCTGTCTAGAGGAGGCAAGGTTTTAAACCTCTCTGGAAAAAGAATAGGAGATGAAGGTCTGAAAATTCTCCTCAAACAGGATTTTATAAAAAAACTTAAAAAACTCGATCTGCGGTACAACGATATCAGTCCCAACGGAGCCGAAATTCTGGCTCAGACTCCTCCTTTAGCAAAACTCAAAACCTTAATCCTGAAACATAATTTTTTTGCAGATGAAGGCACCGTAGCCTTAGCAAACTCTTCTAGTTTCCCTAAGCTTGAAGTGTTGCAGTTGGGCTGGAATGAGGTTCGCGACGCAGGTGCTCTAGCCCTGGCACATTCGAAAAATTTCCCTAAACTGAAAAAGCTCGACTTAAGAGGGAACTTCCTTGCAGGAAAAACCAAAGATATTTTAAGAACTTCTATGGCCCACCTGAAGTCCCTGCGCATATTTCAATCAGAGTGATCTGGCCTAGAGTCAGATTTGCTCCCAAACAAAATTATAGCAACTCCAAATCAGACATTAGTTTGTCGAAGCCCCAGTATAGCGTTTAAATGAATTAACTCCGGCCTCTCACTCCAGAAACTGAGGTTCGATGCCCCTTGGTGCTACTCCTTCTAACCCGTGAAGAGGGCACAGGCATTACCTTCTTTCTATAAATACCCCCTTAATAAGTATCCAGTGTTATAGTTTTTAGAAGTAGAAAGCCTGAGGTGTCTCGATGAAACAGTCGATTTTAGTATTCATTGTTTTGCTTGCTTGTAGTTATTCCAACGTTCACGCCAGTCCGGTTGAAATAACTGAATGGCTAGTTCCCTGGGAGGACACACGTCCGCGAGATCCCTTTGTGGACCCTGAAGGACGCGTGTGGTTCTGCGGTCAGAAAGGCGGTTATCTGGCTTATCTCGATCCGGCTTCGGGGAATTTCACAAAATACGAACTGGGACGCGGAGCAGGCCCACACAACTTGATTGTGGACGACAACGGGTCTGTCTGGTTCGCTGGCAACAGAAATGGATTCATCGGAAAACTTGATCCATCCTCGGGTGAAATTACCCGATACCCCATGCCTGACTCAAATGCCGGTGACCCGCATACGTTGGTGTTCGACAGTAAAGGGGATATCTGGTTCACAGTTCAACATGGAAATTTTGTGGGCAAGCTGATGACCAAAACGGGAATGGTGAAACTGGTGAGAGTCTTGACTTCTCGCTCCCGGCCTTACGGTATACGTATAGACTCCAAAGACCGTCCTTGGATAGCACTGTTTGGAACGAGCAAACTGGCATCGGTCAATCCTGAAACTTTTGTACTTGAGGAATACGAATTGCCCAACCCGGATTCCCGACCACGTCGGTTGGTGATCACTTCTGACCATAAAATCTGGTACGTCGATTATGCCGAAGGCTTATTGGGTAGTTTCGACCCAAAGACGGGGAAATTTCAGCAACGACCGTTGCCGGCAGGTGAAGATTCCTATCCCTACGCCATGGCGAAGGACGACCGGGACAATCTATGGATGGTGGAAGCAGGGGAAACGCCGAACCGGTTGATCGGTTTCAATCCGCAAGCTGAGAAATTTTTCAGCATCACCAAAATCCCCAGTGGGGCGGGGGCAGTGCGCCATATGTATTTTCACAAACCTTCAGGAACACTCTGGTTTGGAGAAGATAGCAACTATATTGGCAGGGCAAAGATTCGATAGTTTAAAAAACAATTTCCCTTCCCTGTGAGAAGAATATCACGTGCTCTTGATGGCGTTGCTTATTTTATGGGTAATGAAGAACCGGCCTCACACAGAGTGGTTAGACTTTAATGATTCCGCTATCCTCATCATGAAAGAAGGTGTCACCGTTGGGTCCACGGTAGTTTATTTCCTTAACCTCCCAGATCTGTTTCTTTTTGACATCTGCTTCTGCGGCATGGAAGCGTCCGTTTTCTTCTCGCTGTAACAGGAGGAATTTGTTGTCATTATTCGAAACAATTTCCCAATTGAAGAAATCACTTTGAACTGTTCCTTTTTCGAAATCGATATTGGTGATGTTCATTTATACATCCTCTTAAATCTTAATATTGAACTAATAATTAATGTTGGCGGCAATTTCTCGTGCTTTTTCCATAGACCGCTTTTTACTGGCAACAGTGTTGTTTTTCAGAATGCGAAGAGCCAGCTCCATGGCTGAATCGTGTTCCGGTGTCAAAGTGATACCTTGCTTTTCAAAAAACTTATTGAGACTGGATGTTTTTAAATTTAACGAAGAGAGAGTGGGGCCGGTTTTGTCTGGTTCCTGCACTTCTTCTCCCGCGACATCGTTGATGATATGAATTTCTGGAACAATGCCGTGCTCGGTGATATCGATTCCTGAAGGCGTGTAATATTTTGAAGTAGTGAGGCGAAGCCCAGAGCCATCGCTTAATCTGAAAATGGTTTGCACAGAACCTTTACCGTAAGAATTTTCACCAATGATCAGGGCTTTTCCTGAGTCCCGCAATGCTCCTGCGACGATCTCTGATGCGCTGGCACTGTACTGATTAATGAGAATCGCAACGGGAACCTGGTGCAGGCTGTCTCGGTATAAACCACGGTACTCATGGTAATCATCTTCTGCTCTACCTTGGGTATAAACGACCATTCTCCCCTTGAAAAGAAAATGACTGGCGACTTTTACCGATTGGGTGAGAAGTCCACCGGGGTTCTCACGTAAGTCCAGAACGAAACCCTTCACATCATTTTCTTTAGCTTGTTCCAAGCCTTCCTTCAACTGTTTCTCGGTTTGTTTGGAAAAACTGTTGATCTTTAAATAACCAATCTGATTGTCGAGAGTTTTATACTCAACCGTGCTGATTAAAATAATTTCGCGGGTGAGGGTGTAGGTGCGTTTTCTTTTTTCGCTGGGGCGCTGAAGAGTTACGGTGACTTTGGTGTCGGGGTACCCTCGAAGCAGGTTGGCGAGTTCCTCAATATGCATCCCAACGATTTCTTTACCATTTACACTCATGAATGAATCGTCGGCAAGAATTCCAGCTCTTTCTGCAGGTGAATCTCTCATGGTTTTGACCACATATAGCCGTTTGTCTTTCATGGTGATCACCATTCCCAAACCGCCATACTTTCCTTCTGTGTCGCGCATGGACTTTTTAAAGGAGTCCTTGTCCATATACTGGGAGTAGGTGTCAAGTGAACTCATGATTCCCTCAATTGCCGAGCTTTCCAGGTTTTCTTTGGTAATTGCTTTGTCGGATTGGTCGTGGAGGAAATAATAAACTTTCAGGAGCTCATCCCAATCGTGATTTTTGTCGTAAGTCAATCTATATCGGGTACTCTGGTTTTTGTACCTGATGGTATTGATGTTAGGATTTTTGCTGAGCGTTAAAAGTTCTGAGTCTACATTCTTCACCATCCCTTCAATAGCGGCGGAGAATAGTTTTTTGTGGTTGGGAGGGTAGACGTATTTTTCCGAAACCAAACCCAGGACCTCTTCAAATACTTCCAGATCGTTGCTGAAAAAACCCGCGTCAGCTATTCCCTTAAGACCGACTGGAATGTTGACCTGTGGTAGGCATAGAAGGGCTAATATCCCTGCCAGCAGACCTAAAGAGTATTTTTGGAATTTTTTATTTGGAGTCATTGCAGGTTTTCAGAACAGGGTGGAAATTACGGGCGCAGTCGACCTGAAATTAACCATTATTTTTCAAAATATCTGTAAAAATTAATTCGAGATTGTCTGTCATCTCTTCGGTGCTTCCATTGGTCATGCTCGGTGCCACTTTCAGGATGTCGTTGATGATAATCGTTGGTGTTTCATTGGCCTTGTATTGCTGGGCCAACTCCAAGGATCGGTCAGTTTTGGTTTTAATGGAAGCAGACTGCATGCCTGCGGTCATCTCCTTGCTTATCTTGAAATCACGAGCCAGAAATTTAATGACTTTGGGTTGAAAAATATCGACGCCCAATTTAAAGCTGGTATCAAATAACTCCTGAGTAAACTCTTCTTCAACCCCCAGCTCGTCAGCGATATAAAATGCCATTGCCGGGTAGGCCGTCTGGTTGCCCCAATAAATGGGAAATTTTTTATGAAGTAGTTTGTCCTTGAACTTGGAGCGCAGGCGTTTGGAGGTTTCCAGAAACCGGTAGCAATGTCCACAGGAGTAATTGAAGAATTCAGACATCTCGATTGTTTTGACATTTTTGAGTTTGCTGATGTCACCAATAACTTCATACTTGCCGCGAATTTTTTCATCTGCCTGTGCCCATGTGGGTAAAAACAAAAATACAGCCAGTAAAAGGGAGGAAACCTTTTTCATGAACGACTCCTTATAATTTCAAATTTTACTAATGTTTAATCTTCGGCCAATAGTCCGCGAAATTAAAACGCGGACTATGGTTTTTCACATGGCATTGTTTACAGGCCTCTTTGGCCTGTCCTCCAAAACCTGTCTGCGGTGCTGATGCGTGGCTCCGGCCGGGACCGTGGCATACCTCGCATTGGACATTTTTCAGAGCGGGAGTATCCAGCTCGCTGATAAAGCCTCCCGTGAGGTTAAAGCCAACCACATGACAACCCAGACATTCAGGATCAAATGCCTTGTTAATTTTTCTTAACGTATCATAAGCTCGAGCATGGCGCGAACCTGACCACACTGTGTGCTCTGCGGGATGACAGGTTTTACACCGGATATCTCCAGCGTAAACAGATTTGTTTCTTCCGTTTCGCTTGCCAGTCAGAGTCTCGAAAAACATGGCTTCGACTTTTTCATTGTACTGTTCGTATAATTTTACCATTTCGGGATCGAATTTCACACTTGAATCCAGTTTTACCAGTTGGTGACTCAAAGATTTGTTGCCTTGAGGATCAAACTGGGCTCTCAATTCCCCCATTTTCTGTCCTCGGGAGGAGGACTGGACGAAAAGTTTGCCATTTTTTCTGACTGGTTTCAGGTCAATAACATCCGTTTCGGTGACAATATGCCCATTGATGACAACGTCCACCCCATCCAAATCGAGGTATTCCAAGGCGGCCTGTTTCTCCGCATGGGAGAGAAGAACGATGAGGTTAGGATTTTCTGTCTCACGCATGTGTGTGATCAGCTTTCGGGCTGTTTGTTTCGGATCTGTAATTTTAAGGCCTACATGGTCATAAAATAAGTCAGGATCGGCTATTGCGATGATGCCTACTTTCAATCCGTTTGAGAATACTTTCACCTTTGAGCGGATGGGTTCAAACTGGTCGATCAACAGGTTTCCCGCTATCCAGGGAATTTGATTGCGTTCCTTTAAAAATTGGGGACCATAGACCATGTCGCGATCCCCAAGTGCGACGGCATCGTATTGCATTTTTTCCGTTGCAATGAGTAGCGTCTCGGCTTTCAGTTTTCCCTGACGTGTGGGTTCATTAAAATGGTCGCCAGTGTCTACAAGTATTAGGTGAGGGTTATGACTGCGTGTGTCTTTGATGTATTGCATGCGTCTTTCTATGCCGCCTTGATCTTCCTCCTTGGCGCATCCGCAAGGTTTTAGTTCTGACAGCATGTTGCCAGTGTATACAATCAGGACCTCTCTGGGGTTCGATGATGGGGGTGTGCCTCGATTTGGTGACAGGCATCCCGCTATAAATATCAGCAAAATCAATATTGTTGGTTTCATATTCTTTAAGGTATCGGAAACTCCATGTGAAATCAATGTCCGCAGATAAGGGGGCGGAAAACCAGTGTTTTAGAGGGCCAGAGCGAATTTGATTTTCAGGGAATCCGTATTTCGTTATGAAATCTCCAAAAAAACCGTTATTATACAAGGAAACTACAACGGTTAGCCTATGCCACTGCGTAAATCTGAAATTCATATGCACTCCATCTTTTCGGATGGTGAATTTTCTCCCTCAGAATTGATAAATATTGCGGAAAAAAACAAGGTGTCTGTTTTATCCCTCACCGATCACGATACCTTTGATGGAATCCCAGAATTCCTTCAGTCTGCGGAGGCAACAGAGATCACCGCTTTTCCTGGTATTGAAATCACAGTAAAGTTTCATGACTTTAATATTCATATGTTGGCCTACTTTAAGGACTATGAATCGATAAAGCCTCGGCTTAGAGATCGGGTTAAAGAAATGACCCAAACCCGAGAAACTCGTATGCGTCAATTGATTGTACGAGTGAACGAGGTCATTCCTGACAGGTTTCAAGGGATGATAGAGTTTGAGAATGTGAAACGAGCGGCGGAAGGAGTTCTAGCCAGGCCGCATCTTGCGCGTGAGATGGTGAGACTTGGTATCGTGTCCAGCACAGGCCAAGCCTTTGAGCGGTATCTGGTAAAGTATAATGTTGAACGAGAAAACCTGGACGCACCGACCGCCATCTCCATGGTGCGGGAAAGTGGAGGTGTACCAGTGTTAGCCCATCCGGGAGAACGATCCTACTCCTTGATCTGTCCAGAAAAAGGGAGACAACCTGAAAATGCTCCCGTTTTACTGGAAGAGTTGAAAGAGATGGGGCTTCTCGGTCTCGAATGCCATTACCCCTATCATGAAAGAATGGGGACTGTGGATTACTTTATCGACTTGGCAACTAGTTTCGATTTAATCGTTACGGGTAGCCGTGATTTCCATGGATTCAACTCGCACCAAAAAGTCAATATCTTTGGCACGACCAAAATGGAACCGGTTTTTCTCGAACAGTTCCAAGAAGTCTGGAATTAAAACTATTTCATAGAGAATGAACCTGCTTCATTTTTGCTGCCCCCCTTCAAAATATATTCAGGATCAAAAACTTTATATTTATAGATGAAGGTTTTACTGAACCTGAAAGCTCACTAAAATTCCTCCCATTACATCGTCCAACGCGAAATCCTTTTTTGGGCTATTAGGATGGCCATTGTGACAGTTGACACACCCGCGGGTTACGGCGATATCTGGATAAATTGCCTGGAAATATGTTTTTCGTCCTACCTTGGAATGTTTGATGTAAGGGCGAATGGGGTGTACCTCCACACTTTCTAGTCCATCCTGCTCAAACTCGTTGGCAGGTCTGTTTTGCGGATTGATGGGGTAAAGGCTGATCAAACGATAGTCCAGTCCCAGCCGTTTGGACTTAACAGCACTGTTCAATAAAAACTGAGCTGGAAGCATGAGAGCTTTATCATTTTCCCATTTTTCCTTGGAATGTAGAATGCCCTGTTCCTCCAAACGATTGACAACATGTTGAGCATATACCGTGCGGTCTGATTCCAGTACCGAGTGAACATAATCTGCCACGACTTCGGGAGCCAGTAAAAACTTTTCATCGACATTCTTTTCTGTCCGTCTACCCAAGGGCAGGTCGATGATAATTCCTCCCATAACATCACCAACTTTAAAGTCAGTCTTGGGGCTGTTGGGGTGATTGTTGTGGCAGGTGACACAGGTTTCCGTGACAGCGATGTCGGGATAAATGGCTTCGAAATACCAACGACCATCACGGGGGACGACCCAAGTGAAAGGCTTGCCCGGATTCCTGACAACCTCTTCCAGCCCAAGTTTTTCATTTAATGACCGGGGTGCGTTGTGGTTATTGAGGGGCCAGAGACTCAGTAGACGATACTTCATCCCTATCCCCCGCGAATTGGAGATTTTGGAAGACATCGAAAGAAACTGGGCTGGTAATAGCAACGTCTTTTCCTGTTCCCAGTTTTCAGATGCGGTGAGTGAGTTTTGCTTTGCCAAGTGTTCAACCACTTGTTCAGAGTATGTAGTTCGCCCAGCCTCGACTACAGCGTGGATGAAGTCAGCAGCAAGCCCGGCAGGGACTCCATGTTCCAGGCTTTGAGCCGGGGAGGGCATAAATAAGAAGAACAAGGCGATACGAAACGCGAAAGATTTCATGGGTCTACCTCTCGAAAATGTGCGTACTCGTCAATATAGGTTTAAAAATAAAAATCTCAATGCTGGTAGATAAGAAACGGGGAAGAAGTGACTTACTTGTTAGGACTACTTTTTCGTGACAGGGGCAACTTTCAGACTGATTTCTTAGGCTTGAGACCATTGCTGGCTTTAACTTTTATCCAATCAAACTGCCTCAAGTATCGGCTAAGTTATATTGTCCATTTGCTAAAGGATTCAATGCTTTATTCCGATTATGGAGAGGACACCCAATCAAAGATAAGAGTTCAATTCCTAATGGCTTAGTCGGTCAATCAGGTTGCTGTGTCTCTCCTGAACTTATGTGAGTGAGGTATCTATTTGTTGGCATTTAAGAACTTTGAAATACTGATGGTCAAGGCCTGCTTTTTAACATCTTATTTGGTATTGATGATCGTGTCTATTGGGAGTGCTTCTGATCTAGATACTGCCGAATCTTTGCCTCCAAATTTGTTTCTTTCTGCAGAGAATATTCAGGACATTCAACCTCGTGAAAATCCCACTATTGTCCGCTCTCGTTTAGTAACTATAGACTTTAGCCTTCTACCTGATCCCGAAGAAAATTTTATAGCAGAATCTGATAATGAAATTGAATTAAATTTGAACCTTTTTTATGGGCTTGAATTTACAGCGATCATTCAAAAAATAGAAAAGAACAGGTCAGGCAGTTACTCTTGGTATGGGGAGTTAAAAAATATTCCAATGAGTCGAGTGGTTTTAGTCGTGAAAGAAAATATGGTTTTTGGAAACATTTCGAAGCGAAATTTTTCCTACCAGGTTCGCCATATCAGTGATGGAGTGCATGCAGTTTATGAGATCGATCCCACCAAATTTCCTCCTGCGAGTGAACCGATTACTCCGAATATGAACTCTAAATCCCCTCTTGCACCTTCGGGAGGGCTGCAAAAAGATTCAAAGAATCAATTTAGAACCCATATATCTGGCGCGGATAATATTCTGCTTGCACCTTCGGGTGAACTTCAGAAAGGTGTAGTGAATCCATCGAGAACTCATATCTCTGGTGTAGATAATACTCTGTTCGAAGGGGATGGATTTGTATCTAAAAATTCTTTTTCCGTTCCAGGTCAAGATGCTTTTCCATCGGGTGGGTTGACAGTGCCGGACTCCCTGAATGCATCGATTAATTTCAGCTCCTCAAGTCCTGAAACTCAGGCTGATGATGGGAGTACAATTGACCTTTTAGTGGTTTACACTGCGGAGGCCCGTGCTGCTGAAGGGGGAGTCAGCGCAATCGAAAGCCTGATCGATTTGGCAGAATCTGAAACCAATGCAGCTTATTCAAACAGTGGTGTGGGGCATGTAGTTAGTGTGGTTGCCAAACAGGAGATAAGTTTCTCAGAAAGTGGCTTCAGCTTTAGTGGTTTTCTAAACTCTGCACAGGATGGATCGATCTCCGGACTTCATGACCTGCGAAATACTCACGGAGCAGATTTGGTTGTAGTGTTGGTTGAGGGAGATAATAGTTTATGTGGACTGGCATTTTTGATGAACCCGGTTTCTTCGTCCTTCGCTTCGTTTGGATATTCAGTGACTCAGACGAGTTGTGCTACGGGTAATTACACGTTTGGACATGAGATAGGACATAATATGTCTGCCCGTCACGATCGAGCCAATGATAGTACAGAGGGTTCCCCTTTTAATTTCAACCATGGATATGTTGATGACACGAATAGCTTTAAAACCATCATGGGTACAGGTAGCAATACCCGAATTCAATACTTTTCAAACCCAAATGTTCTGTTTGGGGGGGCTGTAACGGGAGTTGCAGAAGGGGACGATCTTGCTGCGGACAATCGCTTGACATTCCTGAACACGGCTTCCACAGTAGCCAATTTTAGAGAATCTGTCACAACCTCTAACTCGACACCTGATTCGATCTCTCAGTTCCCCAACTCCCAAAGAGTGGTTTCCTCCTATTGGCAGTCAGATTTGGAATCATATACATTCATAGCTGTTACTCACACTTCACTTTCTGGTATGGCATCTCAAATTGGTGTTGTTGTTCGAGCTATCAAAAGTAATGGGAGTTTATTTGGATCTGCACAGTCTTTTACTATTGAACGCGAAGCTACTGAAAGGATATTTATTGTTCGGACCGGGCACCCGTCTATTAACAGTTCAACTGTTCCAGATGCTAAATTGATTACAGATACTTCTGCCTATCAATATGGATTTGTCCACGTTGATCCAGTGGCTAGTAATCCTGAAAACAGCGTAGATGGAACATATCGTGATACAACGATGTTGAGCTATTGGGGGGCTATTGTTATAGAAAGCAATACATCGGGATTTTCGATGGAGTTCATAGGGGACATGAAGGATTCACAGGCAACGCATGTTCTTGAGAATAATGCGCAGGTTGTAGGTCCGGCAGCTCCTTAAGGTTTATTGTGCTAGCTCCCGTTATTCCCACATGGCGTAAAGGGTGAGTGCCGCCATCATTGCACCCATGATAATTCTGATCCAGTTGTCTGTGTTCATTGAGTCAACGGTTATGCTTGTTTCCAGCGTTTAACGTCGCGCATGAATTTTTGTCGATCCATGTCTGCATCCCAAGGGAAGATGTCCATCAAAGGTTCGAGCGCGTAGTTCGACTTATCTTCGGGGGGCAGCTCGAACCGGCCATCGGTGATGCGGTAGATATTATTGAATGTCCGGTAATTGCCACACAGAGTCACATAATCCCATGCCGTGGTCCCCTCTATAAGAGCACAAAGTTCCGATGAAGAGATGCCTTCGTAAATATTGATCTTTCCTATGTCGCCTTTTTGAAGTTCAGGTTTTCCCGGTTTGCCAAAGTCTATCGTCCATGGCTGAGAACTCTCCTGGCCAAATACTTCGAGTTGATAGACGATCTGCCAATGCTGCCAGCCCTGCAGAAGTTCGCTGTTTGAGACCCGCTCGATCAAACAGTTTTCAATAAAATTATTCACCACCTGCATTTCCCTTTTGTATTCTTCAGGATCGGTGGTCTGGGTGGTGATCACCGGAACGTAGGCGTGTGGTTTGAACGTAACCAGACGGCTGTCATCTTCACGGACCTGCACGAAGTCGGATGACTGTTTTTCGATTCGAATATCTTCTTTTGAAATGTGTGCGACGTCTCCGGGGAAAAATGGTGCACGGGGAACTTCCGGGCAGAACGCTTCCAGGTCGCGAAGAAACTGGTCCTGCGTTATGGGGAACGAAACCTGATTCATGAACGACAATTCGTCACGGTAGCGGAACGCCGCAGAACCGGGAACCACAAATCGGGGGGCCAGTGCTTTCACCACATTCAGGAAAGTGCAATATTCATCGACGGGCAGGGTGAGCGGTTTGTTGTAAGAAAGGTTTCCTTCAATCAATGGAACAAAACGGGAATGGAAAAAATCAACCTGACCACATAATTGTTTAATCTGGTCAATGGTTTCCGGATCTACCAGAGAATCCACCTGATTCCATATTGCCACTTCACCGTCATTGACCAGCAGCCCATGTTCAGGGAAAGGGTCTTCAGCCGTGCTCAATTGATTACGTGAAGGGGTCGGGGTTATCGTTATATCCTTGACCTGAATGGGTTCGAAATCTGTAACCACTTTTATATTTTTGAATTCCAGTTCATTGAGAATGTCGAGAAGAAGATTGTCCTGCGGTGCAAGAATGAGGGTGTCTGGCGTGAGAAGCCTCTTGTTTTTCACGAGATAAGCCAGTGTGCGCACATCGAAATGATCCTGATGTCGGTGCGAAATATTGAGGACATCTAGCGGCGGAACCTTGTCTTTATCCAACACGATGCTGGGACACAACGTGTTGATCTCTTCCCAAAGATAATCGAACCAAACTGGGTCGGTCAGAATAGTAGTTTCTTTAGATTGTATGAACAGGCAGGCGTGCCCGACCAAGGTCGTGCGAATCATAATTTCAACTCCATGGATATTTATACGAAGAACCGAGATTAACCGAACGGAGCCCCTAATTCAAGTACGGAGTCCTCCGCTGGAAATAGGAAACCAAGTCCCGTTTTTCTCAATAGATCAATGGGAGGGAGTTTTTATTCTGGCTATCAGGAGTCCAGCCAGGTAGCCATGGATTAGTGATGGGGAAGGAAAACTCAGAGGTGGTAAAAAAGCCCACCCCTCAAAAAATAGTTGAAGGGTGGGCCATGTTTGGAGCTTTGTTTACATTGTAACAGGTAGGTTAATTAACATAGAACTCGAAGGTTCCTTGAAAACCTGAACCAAAAGGTGGTATCGATGGGTTAGTTGTAAAAAGATTCCCATTATGCCAAGTTATTTCTTTATTGGTGGACCAATCTGCAAAACTTCTGGCATTAGTCGAACCAACATACTGCTTATACGGGTAAACAATTAACCTAAAGTTTGCCGCATAACCTGGATTCGAAGAATATATTCTGATGCCATAACCATTTCCATGGGAACCCATCCATCCACCGTTACTAGCGGATTTGCCAGAGATAACAAGGAGGTCGCCATTATCTAAAATAATCCGTTGGTCGTGTAAATCAACATTCCATTGAGAGGATGTCGATGAAGCGGTTATATGGTTTTGAGTCCATGCACCAACGATTTGTCCCGTAGCTTCATAAACAACGTTGCCAGTTTGATCTTTAAGTGCGACCCGAATGGATGAACCACCATTTTCTGCTGCTGCTACACATGTATCAAACCAATCGTTGTCTGTTACGTCTTCGGCTGCTGTATTAACAAATGAAAGACATAGCCCATCATCATGACTATGCATTACTCCTTCAACAGAAAGTAATCGCACCTCAATTTGTACCATAGCAGCCTCAATCACAATCACTTTACCCTCAAGGTCTTGTAGCCGACTTTCATGATTATCCAAGGTGTTGTTTACCACCAACACTTGTGCTGTCAAGGTGGCAACATTAGTAAGAAGGCCAGAAATATTGGTTTCGTTAGCATCTATCGCATCCTGCAGACCAGCAAGTTGAAGGGCTAAATTAGCTGTAAGGTTATCAACTTGGTCTTGAAGATCATCTATTTGACCCTGCAGAGCTACAATACTAAGATTGACGCTCGTAATATGATTATTTACTTGTGTCTTTAGCCCCTGCAACTCCAGATTTGTAGCATCCAAATCTTCTTGAAGTTCGGTAATTGCATCTGAGTTGAGTTGAACGGTATCTTCAAGATTGCTAAGGGAGATAGTAAGGCCATTAACGGTTGTTTGAAGGTAAGCAGTTTCAGCTTGAAGAGCCTCAATGCCACTTGCGTTAACCTGAATATCAGCATTCAGGGTGGCAAAGGGTTTGCCATTCAAAAAACTTGTGTTATCACTATTACCCCCTTTGGCAGCAAAAACAGGACCTACTGAAACGAATGACAGTATGAAACCTACTATCATGAATAATCTGACTAGCTTGTTCATATTTTTTCCTTTTTTTAATGGCTAGAAATGGACTTCCAGAAGCCTTTCATCTTTTGCTAACTGCAGACTGGTTTCCTGAAGTTTTACCGTTAACTTGTACGTGTGAATAAATGGAACTGCTTAAGGGAGGGGGTGCTATTGCTGTTTATAATAAACGATTCATTTCGATTCCCCGAAATCGAAAAAAGCGTCAGTATTATTAAATGAACTAAAAGTGAAGGGTCTTATTGCGTCCTGGTATAGGCTGGCGGCTTGCTCTCTTCGAAAATTATGAATCACTGCTGGAATTGGAGTTCAGGCATACTTTTTCAATCTTGAACTGGAAATCGGGTATTCTGCTTGGTCAAACCAATTGGGATTAAAATAGTGCCGTATAGCCAAAAACCATCAATATTTTGATGTGAATTTAATATACCTAAAGTTGAAAAACAATCCCGCGAATGGGGGGATAAATGTAATAAAATGTGGAATTACAGTGTATTTGCTAGGCTTCGAGTCTCATCAAAAGAATTGCTCTGTTTCGCTCGAAGCTTATATGTATATCTGATGTACGAATTGACTGGGGGGGGTACTTTTCTGGCCTGTCTCGGCCTACTATGAGGAGAGTTTACTTGAGGTGCTGCGTGGGTTCTGGGGGTGAGGGATTTTTGGGTGTTTGAAGAGTTTGTTGGGAGTTGAATTTGAGTATCAAGAAGATGATCTGAAGAAAGAGGAGCCAGTTAAGTCTAAAGATATAGATTTTTCAAAAATATTCTTGCCGAAAGACCTTTTGATCCAACTCAGGGACGCAGCAGAAATGTACAGTATTACAAGTCTTGAAATAGGTTTGGATGAATTGACTCCTCAAGAAGATAAAAACTTCTCTGATCTCACAGAATATTTTAATGAAAGTTTTAAAAATTATAATATGACCGAAATACAAGAGGTTTTGAAAAAAGTTAATGTTGATGAGTAAAACTGTCTTGTTTCTCTAAGTATTTCCCACCGGTAAACCTGAATCTCTAATCAGGCTGAAAATTTGATAAGGTGAGCTTAGTGATTGAGAAATTTCTGTAAGGTTGCATCGCGGATTTTTTTTACCTTTGATATGGGAAGGTCTAGCACTTGGGCAATTTCAGGAAGAGTTAGCTCTTCATGATAGTGCAGGGCTATTACTATTCTTTCCTGCTCATCAAGCCGATCAATGGCTGTAGCGATATCTACTTTCCAACTAGCTCGGTCCTCGGGTGATAGAGATGCTTCATCAGCTTGTGTTAAAATCGCGGTCTCGTTCATTGTAATCCCCCGTTTCAGTGAAGTTTTTTCAGGTTTCCGGCAACTGCTGGTTTAGTTTGTTTGGATGCCGTGATTAAGCGCTTATCTTTGTTATAAACATTCCAACCAACGCGATTTGCGGTGTCTCTAAACACTCGGGTTAAAAGCTCATCTATAGTCAAGTCTTTCATAACTCCTCCCTGTCTGAATTTTGACGTTATCACTTCTTTTTAGTTAGTAAAGCAATTCACATGCCAAAATATGAAGTTGTCCCGTCAGTGCTGCTCAGTAAAAATAAGTAGTCAGGAACCCAGCTCTTTATAAGGGGTTAGGTCGGTAGGAGTATTGATGCCCCAAAGGGTTGTGAGACTGGGAAGGGGAGTTCTTTATCCCTTGGGTTGTTGACAAGTAATCTAAAATTACTTTTCTCAGGCTTGGCTCCAAGTGCCACAGGCCTTGCTTTTCTTGCATCCATGTCAATGTCTGGTCCCATTGCTTGCGAGGCATGTGGTTTTGCAAAATGATGGCAGTAGAATGGCAAGCGGTGCAATTCTCAAGAATCTGTTCGCGTCCCTTTCTTGGCGATAGCCCTTGGTATTGAGGATCTTCACCGTAAACGGCATTTGGGAGAGTAGGGGTGCTAAGTAGATAAAAAAATAGAATTTTGCAAGCTCTTGACGATATACCTTTCTTAATGATGTTCATGATTCTTTTGTTAAAAATATTTCTATCTTCTTTCAAAGTACTGTAACTGAAATTCGGTGCATGGCATTGTTCAAATATCCTTTAGGGTTCCATCCCGGTACAACCATGGGTTGCATTTCACCAATGCTATCCGTGGCTCTTGCCCAAACTTCATAATAGCCCTTCATCGGAAAATCAATCATTGTGTTCCAGTTTTGCCAGGCAAAGGGATTGACAGGCGGACTTAAAGACGCTTGCACCCAATTGACTCCAAAATCTATAGAGATGTGTACGGCTTTTATGCTTCGATCTCCAGCCCAGGCATGCCCTTTCACCAATAGAGATTTTTTATGCTTCCAGTTGAGCCGGGATTTTGGAAATGTGATCAGTGATTTCACGGGCATCGATTCGATGATCCTCATATTCTCCATTGGCACAGGCGTACCAGGAGGAACCGGGTTTCGAGGTAAACGGTAAGAATAACCTGTCATCTTGGGTCCATCATGCTCCTGATCTCGGATAGTAATGCGTTTCAGCCATTTTATGGAGGTTGATCCGGGCCAACCGGGTGTGACCACGCGCAGAGGATATCCATGTAGGACAGGAAGAGGCCGGCCGTTCATTTCCCAGGCGATCAGGGTATGTTCATCCATGGCTTTGCTGATAGGGGTCCCGCGCGAAATAGGTACTTTATTAAGGTCGCCACTTAGATGTAGGTCGCTGCCATAATAACCCGTGTAGATGGCTGAATTCTTCAACCCAGCAGAACGGAGTACATCTCTCATAAGCACTCCTGTGTAAGTAGCGCAGCCTATTGCTCCGTAAGTCCATTGGTTGCCTTTTGTCGGTGGATGGAAACCCGCCCGTCCGTTGCCTCCACATTCGATTTGCAGGGAATAGGTGTACTGTTTGAATCGTTTGAGTTGCTCAAGAGTCAATACCAGAGGGTTATGCACCTCGCCATCAATGGTAAGCGTCCACTCGTCTAAATCTGTTTGAGGGGGGAGTCCGTTATTCCTGACGAAATGCCGATCATTGGGAGTAATAGCTTCGTCTAGTAAGTGAGGTGGGGTCTCAGCATTTATGGGGCGATTATTTAAAATAATCAATCCATTTTTGCCTGGGATTATTAATTCATCAAGAGCTTCTGCGTTTGAAGAAGTTATCAGCCCAGACTGTAAAGGATGAAGAAGAGGAAGCGTTAAATCCATTGCAACCATCATGGCTGTTAATCCCCCGTACTTTAAAAATATCCGGCGGGAAGCATTTAGTTTTTGACGGTTACTCATGACTTAAAATTTTCCTTTAATAGAGTCTTGTCTCCTTTAAATTTTACCAGTTATCCTGAATTTGGCAAAATTAACCCAACGTGGGAAAAGAATGTTTTAGTTAATTGCTACCATTCACTCAAAGGGAAGAGGGCGTTTCGGTTTTTTCTTTCCCTTCACCAGAAAGCCCGGTAAGATTTAGCAATTCTTAATCTTTAAACCCTTATCAAGGGGAGTCAAAAAACTATGAAACGATTTATTCAATTGGTTTTTATTGCAATTCTGGGTCTGGCGACCACTGCCCAAGCCGAGGTTCAAACTCAGGAGATCGAATATACCCAGAACGGCACAACTTTAAAGGGCTATCTTGCTTACGACTCTGATATTAAAGGAAAACGTCCTGGGATTTTAGTGGTCCATGAATGGTGGGGGCATAACGAACATGCTAGAGATCGCGCCCGTATGCTGGCTAAAATTGGCTACACAGCATTGGCGGTGGATATGTATGGTGACGGAAAAATAGCCGATCACCCCAAGAAAGCCGGAGAATTCATGAATGCTGCTTTCAAAGATTGGGAGACTTCTCAGGCACGGTTCAATAAGGCCCAGGAAGTTTTACAGTCGCACAAAACTGTTGATGCAGAACGGATAGGTGCTATTGGATTTTGCTTTGGCGGTGCGGTGTCCATACGTATGGCAAGGAATGGCGCCGATCTGGATGGCGTTGTTGCTTTTCACAGTGCATTGCCTTTGCAGCCGGCGATTACAAATATGAAGGCTTCGGTTCTAGTTATCAACGGATCTCAGGATGGATTTCTCAAACCCGAAACGGTGGCATCTTTTTCTAGTCAAATGGTGGCGGGCAATGTTGATTTCACCTACATGAACTTGCAGGGAGTCAAACACAGTTTCACCAACAAACAGGCCGATGAGTTCCGCGAAAAATTTGATATTGGAGCATTGGAGTATAACAAAAAGGCAGATGAGCAGTCCTGGAAGGCCATGCAAAATTTCTTCCAACGTATCTTCAATCAATGAGTGCGTTGCCGATTACTGTAAATGGCCAACTCTTCACACCGCAACGGATTTTTTTCATCGGCAAAAATTATGACGAGCACATAAAAGAACTGGGCGGTACAGCACCGGAGGAACCGGTGGTTTTTATGAAACCGGTTTGCAGTATTGTGTCTCCCGGTGAACCTATTAGTATTCCGCAGCATGGAAAGCTTTTGCATCATGAAGTGGAAGTGGTGCTCTTGATTGGCAAGGAAGGGCAGGGTGTTCCTGAAGTAGATGCCTTGTCGTATATTGCCGGAATCACATTGGGGTTGGATTTGACGCTGCGCGATATTCAAAGCCGTTTAAAAAAAACAGGATTGCCTTGGGAACTGTCCAAGTCGTTTGAGCAGAGTGCGCCTTTAGGGCATTTTAAAGCTTACGATTCGAACTCCATTGATCTGGAAAATTTACCGTTCTCCTGTTCGGTTAACGGCGACCTTCGACAACAAGGCAACACCCGCTACATGCTATTCCCTATCAGAAATTTAATTCACAGGCTGAGTGGGTGGTGGAGGTTGAGGCCAGGAGACATCATTTTTACCGGGACCCCTTCGGGTGTTGGTCAATTAAATTCTGGAGATCAGGTGGACATTGAGAGTCCTGTTACGGGTCGATTTTCTTGGCCCCTCTCCAGTTAGAGAGGGGCAGTTTTACTGTATTTGATTATTCACCTTGAGAAGCAAGGGGACTGCGAACACACCAGGTTAAGTTTGATTCTGTGGTCACACTTAAGGTGATTGCGCCTGAGGTTGAAAAAGTGGTTGCTCCTGAAGTTCCGGGATCCATGCTTCAAGCATTGTCGCTGGCTCCAGAAATAGCGGCTCCTTTGGTGCCGGACCAATAAGGATCTGAATTTACATTTAGGAATGGATGACCGCTTTTAATAGCCGGATCGTTTTGCGTTGAGTCTATCAAACTGGCTAACTCTTGAATGGAAGGGAGTCGCCACCCTGCCTTTCCTCCGACTTCTTTTTGCACACAGGCATTGCGGGCGCCAAACCAAGTGGTAGAAGTATTGTCCGGAATTTTTTCCCAAACTATCTGCGACTCTTTGTCCAATACAGCCTCGGTATTCAAGGTGGACAGGACGATAAAGCGTTTGTTCACGTCGCTTATATTTTTGTCCCAGCTTCTAATATCAATAGCACTGGCAGGACCTGCACCGAGAGTCATAGAGATGAGTCCTGCACCGGCAAGATAGCTGAGATGTTTCTTTCTTGGGATTTTCATGTTCTTTCCTCCTTAGTGTTCAGATGTCTGAGAAGCCCAGATCATTCAAAAGCTCCTGGGCCAGGTTCTGTGTTTCTACCGATGGGTCATTGAGAGCCTGTAGCAAATAAGGTTTTGAATCGTTTTCATCAACGCGCTCAGCTATGAGCGATAACGCTTGCATTCGAAGCTTTGGGTCATTGTCTAAACGTGCGATTTTTCCTATATCAGTCAGAGGTATGTTGTCGGTAAAATTTTTAAATAAGGAGAGAGAGGTGGTTCGGATCTTTGCCTGCTTGGCTTGTAAATTGAAGACTAGCAGAGGAAGGACTTCTTCATCTTGAGCGAGATAACTGAAATGCTCCAAGGCCATGAGCCGCTGATCGATATCCCTGGATTCCTGTGCGAGGCGAAAGATTTCATGTTTCGATAAAGTTTCTTTTGCATCAATGAGGACAACAAAATCTCCCGATGAAACAGGGTGGTTTTCATATTGGTATAACCAGATTTTGCTGGTTGCCATTTCTTTTCCCCACATCTCGAAACGACTATTTCCATGAAAAAGTTTTTTTAATGCCGACTTCCAGTCATTGGCTTGAATTTTGGCATTAACAGGTACGGTATTAAGGGGGGCGGGAATCTTGATTTGAATTCCAGTTTTATCGTGAATGGACTGCAAAAGTTTTCCCAAAGGATAATCTTTTGCGAGGATGTGGACTCTCTGATTTTCAGTTTGAATCTGTAATTGTTGATGTGTGTCCTGAAAAGCGGAAGCCAGAAAAGGAGGATGGATGAGCCAGACAACTAAAGTGATCAAAGAAAAGAGCAACTGCTTTTTGGCAACCAGTGGGTTCAAGGTGGAACTCCTGTGGGCAATTTCTTTGGGAAAATGTCAAATTTTTATTTCCTAATATTTATAGTCAAATATCTGGGAATATTTTTGTTTTTATTGAAATTCAGCTCTTGACCCCATTTATAGTTATTTTTGAAGGCCTTGTCAATTTGTAACTCCGAAATTATCGGAGGGTCTATTGGGGTATTTCTATGTTCCAAGGTTCTTGGGGGTTGCTTGGAATGGATGCTTTGTAGAGATGGAGATCTAAAACAGGTTTTCCTGGTTACCCTGACTGGGGGGGAGTTTGTTGAAATGTTTGTAGGCCTTGGGGGTGGCGATGCGGCCACGCGGGGTGCGCTGGATGAAACCAGTTTGGATGAGGTCAGGTTCCAGTACATCTTCGATGGTGTCCTTTTCTTCGCTGATGGATGCGGCCAGGCTTTCGATGCCGACTGGTCCACCGGAATAATTTTCGATCATTGCCAGTAGAAGTTTGTGGTCCATCTTATCGAGTCCTTTGCCGTCCACTTCCATCATTTCGAGAGCACTGGCAGCGACTTCACGGGTGATAATGCCATTGGCTTTCACCTGGGCATAGTCTCGCACACGTCTTAACAGTCGGTTGGCTATTCTTGGTGTGCCGCGTGACCGGCGCGCGATTTCATTGGCGCCATCGGGGACGATGGCAGTTTCAAGAATTCCAGCTGACCGTGTGAGAATAACTTCCAGTTCCTTCTCGCTGTAATAGTCCAGACGATGGACTACTCCAAATCGGTCGCGCAAAGGTGAAGTGAGAAGCCCGGCTCTTGTTGTGGCTCCGACCAGAGTGAAGGGCGGTAATTCCAGCTTAATGGAACGGGCACTTGGACCCTGACCAATCATGATATCCAGTTTGTAGTCTTCCATTGCTGAATAGAGAATTTCTTCGATGACGTTGGAGAGACGATGGATTTCATCGATGAACAGCACATCGCCTTTTTTAAGATTGGTCAGAAGCGCGGCAAGGTCGCCAGACTTTTCAATGACGGGTCCTGAGGTACTCTTGATATTCGCGTCCATTTCGGACGCAATGATATTTGCGAGGGTGGTTTTCCCCAGTCCGGGCGGACCATAAAACAGCACATGGTCGAGAGATTCATCGCGTAATTTCGCGGCGGCGATGAATATATTGAGGTTTTCCTTGATCTTTTCCTGCCCGACATATTCTGCCAGTTGGCTGGGTCGGAGGCTGTTATCGAAGTGGACTTCTTCGTTGTCCAGTTCTGAGTCTATGAGTCGGTCTTCTTCCATTGATTTTTCCTGCGGCCTTATAAAATATTCAAACTTTCTTTAATGAGTTCTTCCAAGCTGGCATCTTTGCCATTCTGATTGTAGATCGTTTTCAGAGCTTTATCCGCTTCCTGTCTTTTATAGCCGAGGTTGCAAAGCGCGGAAAGTGCATCGTCATAAAACCCTTGTGTGGTGGGGGCAGCATCAGGCTGATGTTCAGTTGCCAGTACCATGTCTGCCAGTTTGTCTTTCATTTCCATTGTCAGACGTTCGGCGGTTTTCTTGCCAACACCGGGAATGGTGCTCAGTTTAGCGGCGTCATTATTCATCACCGCAGACAATAAATCTGCAGGGGACATTCCTGACAAGATACCAAGAGCCAGTCGGGGCCCGACTTTGTTGATGGTGATGAGTTTTTGAAAAATAGTTTGTTCCTCTTCTGTCAAAAATCCGAAGAGCTTGAGTTCATCTTCCCGTACACGAGTGTGTATTCTAAGTGATACCGTCTGGCCTGAGTTGGGCAGAGCATAATAGGTTGAGAGAGGTGTGAAAACCTGATACCCCACTCCATTGACATCAACAATGGTGTATTCGGGAGACTTATAAGTCAGCTGTCCTTTAAGGTGGGCGATCATATTTTGGTTATCTCTGAGCCTGTTTGATTTTCTGTTGCAGTCCGGCGTGATGAATATGGCAAATGGCGGTGGCAAGCGCATCGGAGGCATCAAACGGTTCGGGTTTCTCTTTAAGGCGTAGTAGCGTCGTGACCATGTCACAGACCTGGTTTTTATCAGCGCGTCCATAACCGACTACTGACTGCTTGATTTCCAGTGGACTGTATTCGGCAAGTTCAATACCACAGTTGATGGCGGCTAGCAGGGTAACACCACGGGTTTGCCCGAGTTTTATTACCGTCTTAACATTGGTTGCGTAAAAAAGATCTTCCACCGCCACTACATCGGGCTGGAATTTTTCCATTGCCAGCACCAGTTCATCATAAATGAGCTTGAGCCGTTCGGGAAAGGAATGTTTCGGTGACGTGCGCACACTGCTCCAGTGGACGGCGTGAAGGTCGTTTTTGATTTCTTCGACGATTCCGAATCCAGTACAGTTGCTCCCGGGATCAATTCCCATGACGCGCATTTTTTTTCAACCTTGGTGAAAGGGTTAACTATTTGGATGGGCTTCCCGTGCTCACTGGTGCCGGGTTTTGATTCGGGCTTTCTTTTGCCAAGTCAGGCTTTTAGTAATCTTGATGGTTGGAATTTTAGCTGTTTTCTATAATAGCGGCCATGACTTCATCTGAGATTTCGAAATTGGAATAGGCTTTTTGGATGTCGTCGTGATCTTCCAGAATATCCATTAGTTTGAGAAGTGATTTGCCTTTTTTCTCATCAACTGAAACGGTGTTTTGTGGAATGCGCGTGATCTCCGCCAGTTCCATGGCTACGCCCGCATCTTCGAGGGCTTTACGTACAGCCTCTAAATTTTCAACCGCAGTGGTGATCTCGTAGTGCTCATCCACGGTTTGTAAATCATCAGCACCGGCATCAATAGCCAGTTCCATCAGGTCGTCTTCGCTTTTAGTTTCGGTCTTGACAACTATGAGTCCTATTTGTTCAAACATCCAACCGACACAGCCGTTTTCCCCGAGATTTCCACCCGCTTTACCGAGTGCGGAGCGAATTTCGCCAACGGTGCGGTTTTTGTTGTCGGTCATAGCCTCCAGAAAGATGGCGGCCCCACCGGGACCATATCCTTCATAGGTGTGCTCTTCATACTGTACACCTTCCAACTCACCGGTGCCTTTTTTAATGGCGCGGGTGATGTTATCCACTGGCATGTTCTTGCTTTTGGCACCCATGATTGCGGTTCTTAGGCGAGGGTTGCCATCCGGGTCCCCACCTCCAATGCGTGTTGCTACGGTTATTTCCTTAATGATCTTGGTGAAAATTTTTCCACGTTTGGCGTCGGCGGCGCCCTTTTTATGTTTTATACTGGACCACTTGGAATGACCGGACATATTCGTTCCTCAACATTCAAAAAATAATTATAAACTGTGGGTAATTTAACATAATCTATGATCTTCTCTCAACTTCGTATGAGCTTATGACCGAGAAAACAGTAGAAATAAAAATTTCAGGTAAAACCATTCAGGCCAAGGCTGGAGAAACTCTGGTGCATGCTCTTTGGGCGGCGGGAATGGCCGAAAGTGTCAAGACCGGTTGTGCTGGAGGGGTCTGTGGGGCCTGTACCGTCACTTTGCGTTATTCTGATGGCAGACCGGGGGGGACGGAACTGGCCTGCATGAAGCCGGTGGAGGCAGGAATGGAGATCTTCCCCTGTCCCGTTGAAGCCGATGTTCCTGTGATACCGGTGACTCAGCCTGAACTTTCTCATCTCCAATCAGCGTTTCCGACTCTGAACCGATGCACCAAATGTGGAAGCTGTACCACGGCCTGCCCCATGTCAATCCCGGTTATGGACTCAGTTTTACGTATGCAAAAGGGCGAGTTCCAAGCGGTGGCGGAAGATTTTACAACCTGCATTCATTGCGGGTTATGCCGGTTCGTGTGTGAAGATAAGGTTAAGCCGCATAATATGGGACTCTGGTTACGTCGTTCTCTGGGCATGAGCCGGGAAATGGCGATAGAAAAAAATGAGGATGATGCTGAGCAAGAGTGGCAATATTTATTAGATGAAGACCGAGATAAAAGGCTGGAAAAAGCTCGGCAGTTTCGTCTGTCAGGGAAGGTGGAGTCATGATGGAGTGGGCGAAAGAATCTCTGAAAAAACTTGAAAGTTCGCGCCCGGTTCGGCTCAATCAGCCGGCACCTTTGCCTGATTCAGTTGAGGCAGATGCGCTTCTTAAACAATATCACCCCGATTACCTGGGTCATGAGCGACAGGTGACTGTTGGCTGTAACGCCGGAGAACAAAAATTTCCTTTAGAGCTTGCTCAGCTATTAGAAGGCGATAGTCTTATCGAATTGGACTACGTCCCTAACCCTGAAATAGAAACGGATGTTTTGATCATAGGTGGCGGTGGAGCCGGTGCGGCTGCGGCACTCAGCCTGGAAGGGTCTGGACTCAAAGTTCACCTGGCCACCAAACTCAGGTTAGGAGATTCCAATACAGTGATGGCGGAAGGGGGTATTCAGTCTGCGCTCAGTCCTGATGACTCGCCAAGGCGACATTTTGCCGATGCTCTGGTTGGTGGACATGGAGAAAATGACCCGGATCTATTACGGGTTCTTTGTGAGCAAGGCCCGGAAAGCATTCGCTGGCTCAGTCAACTTGGTTGCTTGTTCGATCAGAAAGAAGATGGGCGGTTCCGTTTGCGCGGGGGTGGCGGGACTTCGGTACCACGTGTATTGGCCTGCCGGGATTACACGGGACTGGAAATCATGCGCGTCTTGAAAGATGCGGTGCGCCTGACCGACACTCAACTGTTGGAAGAGCATGTGGCGATGGAACTTGTCGATGATGGTAAGGGTCGGGTGACCGGTGCCATATTGTTTGACCGCAATGCCGGGCGGCCGGTTTGTGTTTCGGCTCGGGCGGTGATTATGGCTACCGGTGGCAGTGGGCAGATTCGTCTACAAGGGTTCCCCACCAGCAACCATGTCGGCGCGACTGGCGATGGTCTCGTGCTTGCCTATCGGCAGGGATGTCGCCTGGTTGATCTCGACAGTTATCAATACCACCCTTCAGGGGCTTGTTATCCTGAAGCTCTGGTGGGGCAGCTGGTGACTGAGGCGATACGGTCAATAGGAGCCCAGGTGGTCAATGCCGAAGGAGTTCACTTTATTAATGAGATGGCCTACCGCGATGTTCTGGCTGGCGCC
>JAJDBH010000110.1 GCA_029261455.1 Nitrospinaceae bacterium | reverse complement strand
AATCATATAAGTGCCCGCTTCAATGCGGTCAGGAAAAATACAACATTCGATTGGCTGCAACGATGAGACCCCCTGAATGGTGATCATATCGGTGCCATGCCCCTCAATTTTTGCTCCGGCCTGATTCAAAATATCTGCGAGAAACACCACCTCGGGTTCCTTGGCCGCGTTTTCGAGAATGGTTTCCCCGTCTGCAAGACAAGCCGCCATCATCAGGTTCGCTGTGCCCGTCACCGAAACAGTGTCAAAATAAAATTGCGTTCCCTTGAGGCCGCCATCGACAGTTCCATGCACATAACCATGATCCAGCCAGACCTTTGCCCCCATGGCTTCCAGTCCTTTAATATGCAGATCAATGGGCCGCGCTCCTATAGCACAACCTCCGGGCAGGGAAACTCGCGCCCGCCCCAACTTGGCAAGTAGAGGTCCAAGAACCAAACAGGAAGCGCGCATCGTAGAAACCAGGTCATAAGGCGCATCAGGATTGTTTGCATTAGACGTATCCAGAACAATCTTTTCATTGCTATAGCTTTCGACTTCCGCTCCCAGATCCGTGAGAAGCTGAATCATGGTAGCTACATCGCGAACTCTTGGAACACTCTCAATTATATTTCGTCCGCGAGTCAGAAGCGTTGCAGCCAGAACAGGAAGAACAGCGTTCTTGGCTCCGCTTATCCTGACAGTACCTTCTAAAGGTCGGCCACCTTCTATGACAATCTTATCCATTCAAAACCCTCTTGCTAGCTAGCACTACTCTGTCATAACCAGAGTAGTCCTGAACCACTTGAATATCTCTGTAGCCTGAACTACTTTCCATCAATGTGACCACAGCCGCGGCCTGAGTGTGCCCGATCTCAAAAGCCAGCAAACCACCTTCTTCCAGTTGCTCCAGTGCCCTCGGGACAATAAAACGGTAATAATCCAAACCATCGCGTCCGCCATCTAAAGCCTGGACCGGTTCATATTGCCGAACCTCGGGCATACACTTTGATAAGTTTTCTGATTCAATATAGGGAGGATTGGAAACAATAAGTTGATACGGCCCTTGCCAGTCTGCCTTCAACATATCGGCAGCCACGAAGCAAATTCGATCTGCCACAGCATGACGCAAGGCATTTTTTCGCGCAACCTCCAAGGCTGATTTCTCAATCGCCGTGACTTGGCTTTGAGGAAATTCTTTTGCCAATATAATCGAAAGGATTCCCGACCCGGTACCCAGGTCTAGAATTTTTAACGGTGAGGAATTTTTTGCCAATGCTTTCAAACATTGCTCAACCAAAATTTCTGTTTCTGGTCGGGGTGTCAGAACTTTTTCATTCACTAAAAATTCGAGCGACCAGAATTCCTGAACTCCGGTAATGTGGGAAACCGGTTCGCGCAAAACCCTTCTCTCGATTCTAGAACGAAAATTCTCCGCCTCAACGTGATTCAAAACCCGACCAGGGTATGTCATCAATTCCGTTCTCGATATATTGAGACTCTCTGCCATTAAGACTTCCGCATCCAACCGCGGCGATGTAACCTCTGCTTGCAAAAGTTTGTGCTGAGCCCAATCGAGAAAGGAGGTGAGAGTTTGATTACGGTCCATTTTTGCCTCTTCAAGAACCTCCACCCTAATCCCCTTTCAGAGCCAGTGTCTGGAAATGAAGCGTTAGCGCGTCAATAATCTCAACAAGATCTCCCTCCATCACTAACGACAGCTTATGAAGGGTCAATCCGATCCTGTGGTCAGTCACTCGCTCTTGAGGATAGTTGTAGGTTCGAATACGTCCACTACGATCACCAGAGCCCACCTGCTGCTTACGCTCGCTGGCCATGGACTCTTGCTGTTTCCTTTGTTCCTCGTCGTACAACCGGGCTCTTAAAACCTTCATAGCCTTTTCCCGGTTTTTATGTTGTGATTTTTCATCCTGACAAGTCACTATCATTCCTGTAGGAATAAAGGTCAATCGGACCGCTGAGTCTGTAGTGTTGACACTCTGCCCACCTGGCCCCGATGAACGATAGACATCTATTTTTATATCTGCCGGATTAATCTTGATGTCCACATCCTCCACCTCCGGCAAAACTGCAACCGTCACCGCTGAGGTGTGAATCCGTCCCTGGCTTTCTGTATCTGGAACCCGTTGCACTCGATGGGTGCCTCCTTCATATTTCAGCTTGCTATAAGCCCCTTTGCCTAAAATGCTGAAAATAACTTCTTTGAATCCGCCTTTAGCAGACAGACTGGAACTTAATATTTCCACCTGCCATTTTTTTTCCTCGGCATATCTCGAATACATACGGAACAAATTATTTGAAAAAAGCCCCGCTTCTTCACCTCCTGTGCCAGCACGAATCTCCATAATGACATTGCGGTCATCTCGAGGGTCCTTAGGGAGTAAAAGGACTTTCAGATCTTCGACTGCTTTCTCTTTTTGTGTTTCTAAGTCGGCAAGATCTTCCTGAGCCATTTCAATCAATTCTGGATCTTGCTCTTCCTCTAGAAGTTTTTTATTCTCCTCCAGCTGCCGATTGATTTTCTGCCACTCTTGAAATCGAAGAACAATAGGGCTCAGATCAGACTGCTCCCGGGCATACTTCTGGAACTCGGACTGTTGGGAAATGATCTTAGGGTCACTGAGAAACTGGTTGAGGTCGTTATAACGCTTCTCGACCGATTTCAGCTTATCAAACATGGGTGGTTTCTAGTAGAACCCCGGAGGGACCCGGGGTAGGGGAAAAGAAGATGAACGCGCTTATTGAGGAGTGGCAGCTTCTTCCTGCTTACTCGCCGCAGGCTGGGCCTTGGCGTATTTACGTTTGAATTTTTCAATACGACCAGCAGTATCCATAAGCTTCTGCTTTCCCGTGAAAAAGGGATGGCATTTGGAGCAGACCTCAACAAAAAGGTCTTTTAACGTTGTACGAGTCTGCACTTCGCTTCCACACGCACACCGCACTGTGGTCTCATAATATTCAGGATGAATGCCGTCTTTCATTATCTCAATCTCACTGTCAGGAGTTCATAGTCGCCAGAAATTCGGCGTTAGTTTTAGTTTCTTTAATCTTCTGTAAGAGAAGGTCCATCGTATCATGGATGCCCATTGGTATCAAAACTTTTCTTAATAACCAGACACGCTGGAGGTCTTCCTCTGGCAAAAGGAGTTCTTCTTTTCGAGTACCAGACCGGTTGATATCGATCGAAGGAAAGGTTCTCTTGTCTGCCAATTTACGGTCGAGGACAATTTCCATATTACCCGTTCCTTTAAACTCTTCAAAAATAACATCATCCATACGACTTCCCGTATCAATCAGGGCCGTAGCGATAATGGTCAAGCTTCCGCCTTCTTCCAAGTTCCTGGCTGCACCAAAAAAACGTTTCGGCCTCTGCAGGGCATTGGAATCCACACCACCCGATAAAACCTTGCCGCTGGGGGGAACAATGGCGTTATAAGCTCGCGCCAAACGGGTAATACTGTCGAGCAGAATGACAACATCTCGTTTATGCTCTACCAATCTCTTGGCTTTTTCTATGACCATTTCAGCAACCTGAACATGCCTTTGTGCAGGCTCGTCAAAAGTAGAACTGATGACTTCGCCCCGAACCGAGCGTTCCATATCCGTCACTTCTTCCGGTCTCTCATCAATGAGCAAGACGATCAATGCCACTTCCGGATAATTCGTGCTAACGCTGTTTGCAATAGACTGCAACAACATGGTCTTACCGGTTCTCGGCGGTGCTACGATCAACCCACGTTGCCCCTTACCAATCGGGGTCATCAAGTCCATCACTCGTGCACTGTAATCTTTACCGCCCGGCGTCTCCAACCGAATCCGCTCTTCAGGATATAATGGTGTCAGATTATCGAATAAAATTTTATCCTTGGTCTTATCTGGATTCTCAAAGTTGATCGCCTCCACCTTCAACAGAGCAAAATAACGCTCACTGTCCTTGGGTGGACGAATCTGACCAGAAATTGTATCGCCCGTGCGCATATCAAATTTACGAATCTGAGATGGCGACACATAAATATCATCAGGGCCCGGCAGATAATTGTAAGTCGGTGCCCGCAGGAAACCAAATCCATCCGGGAGAATTTCCAGCACTCCCTGACCAAACATCAGACCGTCCTTTTCAGTCTTGGCTTCCAGGATCCTGAAAATCAGGTCCTGCTTTCTAAGCCCACTGTGGCCCTGAATCTTCAGTTCCTTGGCAATGTTGGTGAGTTCGGATATGGTTTTAGCCTTGAGTTCTTCTATATTCATCTGGGTCATGGTTTGTGGCTTCTTTGAGGGGGATTAGGAATGATGTTCTCGTAAATAGTTACGCCCTTGGGATGGAGCTCTAGTTCAAAGACGGGGAAGATTTAATAATATTGGGTATTTTTATAGTATTGCAGAGTATGTCCTATGAGTAACGGCGAAAGCACGTAAAAAATTTAGCTGGATATTGATTGATTTTACAGGGATTTTGTCTGGGAGCTTTCGGAGCTTACTCACTTTATCCAGTTCTACGTATTTTGTCAACTCCTTTTATCTCTCAACGGCCTGACTTCATAGTCCCGACCTTGGTAACAATATAGCGATTCTAAACCAAGACCTGTTCAAGCAAGTTTAGTCATGGTGGAGAGGTACTCCAATTAAGCCCTCCACCTACGTTTTTCACTGTTCATATTTTATTTGTATATTCTTTTACACTTGTCACCTTAAATTGTCACGGCAATTTTTTGCCCTGAATAATCTGAGTCAAAAATATTAAGAGCCAATGTTTTAACTAAGATAATATCTGTAAAAAAACAATATCTTCTTGAAGAGGAATGATGATGCAGAAATACCACTCAACTTCCATCCCGTGTGGGGGCTGTTGGCAATTTCAGACTCTTCTTTTTCGCTCGCTTAACTTTTATGCCATTGCGCATTGGCCCAACGTTTGTTGGTTGAAGAGTTCTATTTGACTATGCCGAGCCGGGAAGGCAAAATACCGGTGATTGAATCCCTCAAAAAGTCGGACTCAACTTTCTTCAGAAATTTATTCTTACAACCTAGCAAGGATCCATTCATGGCAAAAACAAAGAGCAAGCGAGACGATACCAGCCAGTGTGAAAAATGCCTTCCCGCTTATTGTTGCAATTATTTCGCGTTTGGAATTGATGAACCCGAAGACCGGCGCGATTATGAAAGTCTATTATGGAAAATCGCACACGAAAATGTTTCATTTTATATCTACCGAAAAGACTGGTATATCATGATCCACAGTCGGTGTAATTTTTTAATGCCGGATAACAAATGCGCCATCTATGAACATCGACCCTATATGTGTCGCGAACACAGCACGGAATCCTGCGAATATGCCGGCGACGATTACGGTTTCACCGAGCATTTCAAGAGTTATGATGAGCTTTTGACTTATATCAAGGAAAATACGAACTTCAGGTTTAAGCAGGAACTAACAGGGATTCCCCCCAACTGTCTTTAGTGGGGGTTAGGTATTGCAAGATGACTTCTAGCAGCTTGAGGGGCCTTACTACTCCACCGGGCATAGCCCGGCGGTAAGTGAGGATCACTCTTCTTTTTTATCTTCTGTCTTATCTTCTTTTTTCGATTCTGCTTTCTTTGTAGCCGCCGGAGCCTTTTTAGGTTCAGCTTTCTTTTTTTCAGCTACTTTCGGCTTACTCTCTTTGGCTTCTTTTTTAGGCTCAGCTTTTGCCTTAGCAGCAGGCTTTGCCTCATCGCCTTCACGATCTACCAATTCAATAAACGCCATTGGAGCATCATCCCCTTTGCGGTGACCGATGCGAATGATCCGGGTATACCCACCCGGTCGATTTGCATAACGCTCCGCAAGAGGTCCAAACACTTTTTGAACAGCATCTTTAGCGGGTACCAGCTTGTAAGCCTGACGCCGGGCGTGAAGCGTACCTCTTTTGCCTAACGTGATCGTTTTTTCCACCTTGCCTCGCAGCTCTTTAGCCTTTGCCAAAGTAGTACTGATACGCTCCCTTTGTATAAGAGCCCCAACAAGGTTTCTGAACAATGCTTTCCGATGAGCAGAGGTTCGTCCAAATTTTCTACCTGCTTTTAAATGCCGCATGGTTGTTTATCGCTCCTGTTATGACTTCACCGAGCAGAACTACTAAAGCTCAACTTCGGTATCTATTTCTTTTTTCTTCTGGGCTTGAAGGATCTGTTTGAGGTCATCCTCATCGACTTTCATTCCCAAATGAAGCCCCATATCCTCTAAAATTTCCTTAATCTCATTCAACGATTTTCGGCCAAAGTTTCTAGTCTTGAGCATCTCACCATCGGTTTTTTGAACCAACTCGGCGATAGTCTGGATATTGGCATTTTTTAGACAATTGTAGGAACGCACCGATAACTCGAGCTCTTCCACACACTTGGCCATATTTGTCAGTACCTTTTGTTTTTTCTCATCAACTTGAGGCTGTACCGGTTCCGGCTCTTCATCAAAGTTGATAAAGATCTGCATATGATCCTTAACAATTTTGGCAGCATGAGCTACTGCATCCTCAGGCGTGATTCCTCCATTGGTCCATAATTCCATGACCAAGGAATCATAATCCGTCGATTGCCCAACACGAGTATTTTCGATATGGTAAGTGATCTTTTCAATCGGGGAAAAACTTGAATCGACAGGGATCATTTGCACAGATTCATTTTCAATGTTGTGACGGTCAGCTGGAACATATCCCCGGCCTTTTCTCACAATCATCTCAATTTCTACATCAGAACTCTGGTCTATAGTCAGAATAGGAAGATCCGGGTTCAACACCTCTATATCCGGGTCAGCCGTAATATCCTTGGCGCAAACTGTGCCAGCACTCGAGGCTTTTATATAAATACGCTTTGAGTCTGCTTCGCCTGTCAGCTTGAGATTTACCTGTTTGAGATTGAGGATGATTTCCGTAACATCTTCAACCACTCCTGGAATGGAAGAAAATTCATGGAAGATTCCTTCAAACTTTACGGCAACAATGGCAGCACCTTCAATGGATGACAACAGCATCCGTCTCAAAGAGTTACCAATGGTCACTCCATAACCGCGCTCGAATGGACCCGCGCTGAGCTTGCCATAGTATTCTGACTTGTTTTTCTTATCAAATTCTAATCGCTTAGGTTTAACGATTCCTTGGGCTGTGAACATGAAGCCTCCGACCTCTAGATTAGGGTCTTAACAGTTTTTAATTAGTTTGTAGTGGATCCAAGCTCATTTTTAGCGTGAGTAGAGTTCGACGATCAACTGCTCCTCAATCGGCATGGTAACATGCTCTCTTGTCGGCATAGACTGAACAATACCCTGCTTACTATCTGCATCAAATGACAACCAATCCGGCAAGGTTTTTCCCTTGATATTTTCAATCGCATTTTTAACCGGTGCTTTTTTCAATTTATTAGGATTCAGAGCAATCGTGTCTCCTTGAGCAACCGAATAAGATGGGATATCCATCTTTTTCCCGTTGACAGTAAAGTGACCGTGCTGAACCAACTGGCGTGCCGTGCTTCTAGATGCAGCCAATCCCATCCTAAAAATCACATTATCCATCCGCAATTCTAAGTTTTGCAGAAGATTTTCACCGGTGATACCTTTTTTCCTATCCGCAGCAAAAAAGTAATTACGGAATTGTTTTTCCAATACACCATAGATCCGCTTAACCTTTTGCTTTTCACGAAGCTGAACCCCATATTCAGAGAATTTCTTCCTACCCTGACCATGCTGCCCTGGCGGATACGCTCTTTTTTCTATAGCGCACTTTGCCGTCTCGCAACGGGATCCTTTTAAATATAATTTTATACCTTCTCGCCGACAAAGTCGACAAACAGAACCTGTATACCTGGCCAAATCCAGTTTCTCCTTTCGGGTTTACGCAGTTAAACTCTGCGACGTTTTCTCGGACGGCAACCATTGTGCGGAATCGGAGTCTTGTCACGAATCACAAGAACTTCCATCCCCGCGGCCTGCAAAGATCGAATTGCGGACTCTCGTCCCGACCCAGGGCCTTTAACATGAACCTCCAATTTCTTCATTCCCATATCGCGTGCCTTGACAGCAGCCTTGTCAGCCGCCACCTGCGCAGCAAACGGGGTGCTTTTTCTTGATCCTTTGAAACCCTGCGCTCCAGCACTGGACCAAGACACCACATTCCCAGACATGTCGGAAATGGTAACAATAGTATTATTGAACGTTGCCTGGATGTGAGCCACTCCTACCTCCGGCACCGTTTTCTGCTTTTTCTTACCAACTTTTGCTTTTTTATCCATTAAATTCCGTCCTTATTTTTTTGCTCGTGCGCCCACAGTTTTCTTGGGACCTTTTCGGGTTCTAGCGTTGGTGTGTGTCCTTTGCCCCCGGACCGGCAACCCTTTACGGTGGCGAAGTCCTCTGTAAGAACCGATATCCATCAAACGCTTAATGTTCATGGTGACAGTACGTCTTAAGTCACCTTCCACTTCATGTTCTTTTTCAATAACACTACGGATCCGGGTAACCTCTTCCTCGGTCAGATCTTTCATTCTGACTTCTTCCCCAACCTGTGCTTTTTTCAGGATGCTCCGGGAAGTGGTTGGGCCAACTCCATATATGTAGGTCAAAGCGATTATTGCCTGCTTATCCTTGGGAATGTCTACACCCGATATTCTTGCCACTGCTTCTCCTTTTGGAAGTTATCCCTGTCGTTGCTTATGTTTCGGGTTCTCACAAATAACCCGCACAACTCCACGACGGCGAATTACTTTGCATTTCATACAAATTGGCTTGACCGATGCCCTGACTTTCATTGTTCCATCCTCTTTTTATTTATACCGATAGGTGATCCGTCCCCGGGTCAAATCATAAGGAGAAAGCTGAACCTTCACCTTATCGCCTGACAGAATGCGGATAAAATGCATACGCATTTTCCCAGATATATGGGCCAGTACCTTATGGCCGTTCTCTAGCTCTACCCGAAACATCGCGTTGGGCAATGGCTCAAGTATGGTGCCTTCTACTTCTATAGACTCTTCTTTAGACATCCGTCACTTTACCATTTCTAAAACGCGTGAAAAAATTTCTTCTACAGACCCTCTTGCTGTTACTGCTTTCAGATTTCCCTGTTTCTTATAAAACTGCTTTAAAGGGGCTGTGGATTCCTGATAAACATCCAGCCGCTTCAAAATTGTTTCTGCATTGTCATCCTGTCTCTGAGCCAAAATACCGCCGCAACTGTCACAAATACCCGAAACTTTTGGCGGACAAGATTTCTCGTGAAACATGCCACCACAATCCGAACAGGTACTACGCCCGGATAACCGGCTGATCACCTCTTCGGCATTGACCTCCAGATCCACCACCCTGTCAATCACCAAGCCCATTTCGGTCAAAGTTTCCGAAAGTTTTTCAGCTTGAACGATGGTTCTGGGAAATCCATCCAAAATGAATCCTGCTTCACAATCGACCTGCTTGATGCGTTCCTTTATTAAACCGATCACAACATCATCAGGCACTAACTGACCCACATCCATAAATGAACCGGCCTTAACACCCAGTTCATTATTATCCTTAACCGCTTGCCTTAAAATATCACCAGTGGATATCTGCGGGATGTGAAATTTTTCTTTCAGCATTTTGGCCTGGGTGCCTTTACCGGCTCCCGGCGGGCCCAAAAGAATCAATCTCATTAATCAGCCTCTTCGGCTTTTCAATCGCCCCTTCTTAACAAAGCCGTCGTAATTTCTCATGACTAAGTGGGACTCAATCTGCTGCATAGTATCCAAAGAAACACCTACAACAATCAAAAGACTCGTTCCACCAAAGTAAAATGGGATATTAAAGTATTTTATCAGATAATCCGGCAAAATGCAGATTAAAGAAAGATACATCGCCCCATAAAACGTAATTCTAGAAAGAATCGTGTCGATATACTCTGAAGTTTTGTGTCCTGGTCGGATTCCCGGCACATATCCTCCATGTTTTTTCATATTGTCTGCCACATCAACAGGGTTGAAAATGACAGCTGTGTAGAAATAACAAAAGAAGAACACAGCTCCAACAAAAATTAAACTATAAACCAAGGTTCCAGGAGTCAACATTGCCGAAACCGATTGCATCCACGGATGACTGATAAACTGAGCAATTGTCGCCGGGAACATGATGATGGATGAGGCAAAAATTGGTGGAATTACACCCGAAGTATTAACCTTCAAAGGTAAATGCGTAGACTGACCACCCATCATTTTTCGACCGACTACCCTCTTGGCGTATTGAATCGGTATCCTGCGTTGCCCTCCTTCGGTAAAAACAATGACCCCAACCACCACGATCATCAGCACCAGAAGGAACAACATAACTAGCACGGACATTTCGCCAGTGCCCATCAAATCCATTGACTGAAAAATTGCCGCTGGTGTTCCAGCAACGATTCCAGAAAAAATTATCAGGGAAATCCCATTCCCAATCCCACGTTCGGTTATCTGCTCACCAAGCCACATCAAAAAACAAGTACCAGCGGTCAGGGTCAAAACCGTCATCATTCGGAACGACCAACCCGGTTCGGGGACAATGAGGCCGCCACTTGGACTTTTCATTGCTTCTAGCCCCACCGCGATTCCAGAACCCTGGATCGTGCTCAATACCACCGTTCCATAACGGGTGTATTGGGTTATCTTTTTCTGCCCTTGCTCACCCTCTTTTTTCAACCTCGCCAGATAAGGAGAAACAATCGTCATCAACTGCAGGATGATCGAAGAACTGATGTAGGGCATGATGCCCAAGGCGAATATTGTCAACCGACTCAACGCACCGCCGGAGAACATATCGAAAAACCCCAAGATAGTACCTTGGGCTCGAGCAAACAATTCTGCCAATGCTATAGAGTTGATCCCCGGAGTAGGTATATGCGCACCAATCCGATAAACAACCAAAAGCGCAAGCGTAAAAAGAATTCTCTTCTTCAGCTCGGGCACGCGAAACATGTTACCAAAACTATCAGCGCCACTCATCTAGAGGTTAACAACCTTTCCCCCGGACTTCTCAATTTTAGCCTGAGCTGTACCGCTGAATTTATGCGCATGAACATTTAACGACTCTGCCAGTTCACCGCAACCTAGAATCTTAACCAATCCGGTTTTTTTAATCAGCCCCTTTTCCCTCATCACTTCTGGGGTCACCGGATCAATCCCAACACAACGAACCAAGTCGCTGACATTAACAATTTCAAACTGCTTCTTAAATATATTAGTGAAACCGCGCTTGGGCAACCTTCTATAGATCGGCATTTGCCCACCCTCAAACCACGGATGAGGACTTCCGCCCGACCGACACTTCTGGCCTTTCTGACCTTTGCCCGAGGTTTTTCCGGTTCCAGAGCCAATACCACGACCGACGCGTTTTCTACTCTTTCTATCCGGTCCCTTCAAATTTGATAAATCCAACATTCTTTGATCCTCAGTAAAATTTGGGGCCCATTATTTGTCGCGCATGTAAGCGCATTCTTTTGCACCACGCAAACCCGTCAATCCTTCGATGGTCGCCTTAACCACATTATGCGGGTTATTAGTGCGTAAGCATTTAGTCAAAACGTCACGGATACCCACTGCCTCCAACACCGCTCGAACAGCACCCCCCGCTATCAAACCAGTACCTCTTGATGCCGGTTTCATGAGCACGCGTCCCGCTCCGTAAGCCCCTATCACTTCGTGAGGAATAGAAGAACCGTCCAGACTCACTGTCACCATGCCTCTTTTGGCTTTTTCTACGCCTTTGCGTATCGCTTCGGGGACTTCATTGGCCTTACCCAATCCCCAGCCAACCTTGCCATCTCGATTGCCAACCACTACCAGCGCGCTAAAGCTGAAACGTCGACCACCTTTTACAACTTTAGCCACACGGTTGATTTTGACAACTTTATCAACAAAATCCGTGGGTTTTTCTGGCTCCCTTTGTCGCAACACTTCCTCCAGCGTTATGGATTAAAATTTTATTCCTTTTTCCCGAACCGCGTCGGCTAAAGCCTTGACACGACCGGCATACAGAAATCCGTTTCGATCATAATAAACTTCTTTGATACCCTTTGCTGCCGCTGCTTCCCCAACAAGAGAACCAACCAACGTTGCCGCCTTTAAATTTCCCCCGGCCTTTAACTGCTCTTTAAAGTTCGGAGAAAGTGTTGACACCGCCACAAGGGTCTTGCCTTCATTGTCATCGACAATTTGAGCGTATATATGTTTTGTGCTTCGGAACACTGTCAGCCGGAGCCGGCTCATTTGTTTCTGTACTTTGAGCTTGATCCTTCTTTTTCTTTGTAGCCGCAATCGTTCCCGTTCAGATGTTTTCATAATTTTTATCCTTTACCCGCTGCCGCTTTACCGGCTTTTCTGCGTATTCTTTCCGTAGAGTACATGACTCCTTTTCCCTTATAAGGTTCCGGCGGACGAAAACTGCGAATCTCTGCGGCAGTTTGCCCAACGCTCTCCTTATTGGCTCCCTTCACAACTATCGTATTTTTTTTAGAATCCACGTCAAACTCTACCCCATCAGGAGCAGGGTAATTGATTGCATGCGAATGCCCAAGGTTTAACACCAGGTTCTTGCCCTTAAGCTCAACCTTATAACCTACCCCAACAATATTGAGCTGCTTGGCATAACCATCCGTAACCCCCACCACCATATTCTGGATCAGAGTACGCGTCAGCCCATGCAGGGAACGATCCAATCTTCCATCGGAAGGTCGAGTTACCGTCACAATATTATCCTGCAACTCAATCTTCATATTGGGGTGCAAATCGCGTTGCAACTGCCCCTTGGGTCCTTTTACAGCTACATTTGACCCGTTGACTTTTAAATCTACCCCGGAGGGCACATTGATCGGTTTTTTTCCAATTCGAGACATGTTAACGCTTCTTATAAAATTCAGGTTTTACCGCCCCAGCCTCTTTAGCTGAGCTCAAAAACTTGAGATCGGTTTTAAATAACTATTTTCGTAAAAGATATTAGAGCCTTACCAGATGTGACCCAGCACTTCTCCTCCAACCCCTTTTTCCCTACATTCATTATCGGTCATCACGCCTGACGAGGTAGACAGGATAGCCAGCCCCAAGCCGTTAAGAACCTTGGGAATTTCATCCCGCTTAACATAATTTCGTCGCCCAGGCTTACTGACTCGCTTGATTCCACGAATCGCCGGCTGCTCATCCTTATACTTTAAATACACCCGGATAATCCCCTGCAAATTATCTTCATATATCCGGAAACTTTTGATATAACCTTCGTCTTTCAAAATTTCCACGATACGAGCTTTCATTTTTGAGCCGGGGACATCAACCCTCGGGTGCCTGACCATCAACCCGTTTCTAATACGGGTAAAAAGATCAGCGATGGGATCGGTCATCATAGTGAAACTATACTCCCATAAAAATAATTATATTAACTACCAACTCGCCTTGGTAACACCTGGGATTTCACCGCGCAAGGCTCTCTCCCTAAAACAGATCCGGCACATGCCAAATTTACGGAGAAATGCCCGCGGTCTACCGCAAATATGACACCTGTTGTACTGGCGTACTTTAAATTTTTGTTCCCGCTTCGCCTTGGCGACTAGTGATTTCTTTGCCATAATCCTTTACTTTCTAATCGGTAGCCCCATATGGGTCAACAAACACCGGCCTTGCTCATCATTTTGAGCCGTTGTGGTGATCGTTATATTCATTCCTTTAATCTTTTCAATCTTATCAAAATCGATTTCCGGAAAGATCAATTGCTCCTTAAGCCCAATCGTGTAATTACCTCTCCCATCAAATGCCTTGGGAGGCAACCCCTTAAAATCTCTAACTCTGGGAAGCGCAAATGACACCAAACGCTCATAAAAATCATACATCCTTTTCCCCCGCAGAGTCACCTTAACCCCGATCGGAACTCCTTCTCGCAATTTAAAATTGGAGATGGATTTTTTTGCCTTAGTCACTATAGGCTGTTGACCGGTTATAACTCGCAACTGGTCAACTCCAGAGTCGATCAACTTAGAGTTCTGCAATGCTTCACCCAACCCCATATTGACAGTAATCTTTGCCAACCTGGGAACCTGCATCACGTTACCCAGACCCAGCTCCTTCTGGATGACGGCCTGATGTTTCTCAAAATAGGCTGCTTTAAAATTCGACATGCTATACCTTATCCAATACATCGCCGGTTTTCACACAAACCCGGACTCGTTTTCCATCTTCAAGTTTTTTTCGTTTAGTTCTCACTCCCTTGCCCACCTTATCGCTAACCAGCAGAACATTGGAGATATGAATCTTTGCTTCTTTTTCTACAATTCCGGGCTGCCTACTTTTACCATCGCCCTTTGTATGCCGCTTTACCATGTTTAGCTTTTCAACAGTGACACGTTCTTCCTCTGGAAAGATAGCGAGCAACTTCCCCTTCTTCCCCTTTTCTTTCCCAGAAATCACTTGCACGATATCTTCTTTTTTTAAGTGAAGTTTGTAAGGCGCCTTTTTCATTACAGCACCTCCGGAGCAAGTGAAAGAATTTTCATATAGCGCTTGGCACGCAACTCACGGCCCACCGGACCAAAGATTCGAGTTCCTACCGGCTCTTTAGTATCAGTAATCAGGACAGCGGCATTGCCATCAAACTTAATATAGGTACCATTAGCACGACGCATTTCTTTTCGAGTTCTCACCACAACAGCTTTTTTTACTTCACCCTTCTTAATACTACTTTGCGGATCAACCTCTCTAACAGCAACCACAATAATATCACCTATACGGGCATAACGGCGGCGGGAGCCACCCAAGACCTTAATACACTGAACCACCTTGGCCCCAGAATTGTCTGCTACATCTAATACAGTTCGTAGTTGAATCATGACGCTTTATCTGCCTCCTCGCCTTTCTTGATGATTTCCACTAAACGCCAGCGCTTGGTTTTACTCAATGGCCGGGTTTCGCAAATACTGATGAAATCACCAGGACAGCATTCGT
>JAJDBH010000109.1 GCA_029261455.1 Nitrospinaceae bacterium | reverse complement strand
GACTCTGACCCGCAATGTATTTAGCAGCCCCCCTCAATAGCCCCTTAGGGTCCCATTTGGGCACACTTAGGTAGGAGTCTACGAAATCGTAAATTACTTTACAATTCCCTCTTTGATATTCACTCCAGATACTTAAATCAGCAATTTGGGGTAAATACACAAGATCGTAAGTCTCTGAAGGGTCTGCAATCTCAAACTTCATTTTCCGCTTGTCTGCGTAATAGCAAAACCTTCGCCGATCAGCTCCATGCAGGAAATCCTCGGAGTATGGAACGTATCCAATTCTCAAATCATCAAAATTCATTCAAAACCTTTTGGAAGCTTAAGTTACGACTGGGAAAATGACCCGAAAAATTTCAATCGTAATAGGTAATGCGAGTCCCGGAGTTTTCAAATTTGAAAGGTAGGTGGTTGAGGTCCGAAAGAGCTTTTTTGACCGCTCCTTGATTATCGGGGTTAACATAAAACAAAAGAAATCCTCCCCCGCCAGCACCCAAAAGTTTTCCCCCAAGGGCCCCTGCGTCCATCGCTTTTTGGTAATATTTATCGACCTGCGAAGTAGAGACTTCTCCTGACAAGCTTTTTTTAAGCAACCATCCAGAATGCAATATACGGCCAAAATCATCTAAATCTTGTTGCCGGTGGATCACTTCACTAAGCCGTGGAACCAGATTTTTCATCTTGGTGAGCACTTGATGTTTACTATTCATGTTTTCACATTGTACTTTAAGAACATCGCTCGCATCTCGCTTGAGACCAGTGTAAAATAGCATCAAACGATCTTGGATACTGCTTCTTGCGTCATTCCCATAAAAAATAGGCTCGACCGACACACTCTGGTCTTTATGAAAGGAAAATACATTTAAATTGCCATAAGCCGCTGCGTAATGATCCTGTTTGCCTATTTTTCTACCAAGTATATCGACTTCAATTTGAGCTGCCATAGCGGCTAGCTCGCTTTTTTTCGCTATTCGCCCTTTGAGAGCAAATAAAACATGAAGCAACCCGACCGCAAACGAACTGGAAGAACCCAGTCCGGTATTTGCGGGGATATCCGCAAAAGTTGTGATTTCAATGGGGAAATCGATTTCCATCAGCCTTAGGGCCTCACGCACAATGGGGTGCTCAATATCATCAATCCGGTTTTTAAACTCCACCGTGCTCCAATTAATTCTATATTTATGCTCGACAATTGCAACCTGGCGTTTAACTACCACATAAATATATTTATCAATGCTCGTGCTCAATACCATTCCATCTTCCTTGGAATAGTATAATTCCAGGTCGGTACCGCCACCTACAAAGCTGATTCTAAATGGAGTTCGGGATATGATCATTGTTCCACCAAAACAGATACGGCTTCATCAAGGTATTTAAATACTCCAAGAGGCCTTTCTTCTGGAGAAAGGTTGTTTAAATCATTTTCCTTCCCCAAAAATATTGAGCGACAACCCGCATTATAAGCTGCTTGACAGTCGCGAGGATCATCCCCAATAAAGAATGTTTTGTCTATACGAAAAAACCATTCCCGGGAAGCTTGAAAAAAAAGTCCCGGGTTGGGTTTTCTGCAAAAACAATTGTCCTCCCAGTGATGCGGGCAGACATAAATATTCAATATTTTTATACCCTCATTTTCCAAAGTCTTTTTCATTTGCTCGTTAATGGATTCCACCATTTTCTCGCTAACCATATTCCTACCAATACCGGCCTGATTGCTAATAATGATAAATGAAAAACCGTACTCCGAAAGAGTTTTCATCGCTTGCAAATTTTCTTGAATAAAAACAAATTTATCCCAAGAATCTATGTATTCTCCCCTTGAGGCTTTTTTATTAATAACACCGTCTCTATCAATAAGAAGAATCTTTTTGGGGGACAAATATTTTTCCGCAAGTTTCCAGCGCTCAGAGTCAGAAATACTATAATAGGAATCATTTGTAACAAGGCCGGCCACTTGTCCATCCAACACCAGTTTTGCGATCACATCAGAAAAACTAATGTCCTTATCTTTATAATATTGGAATATGCATTTATCAACCAACATATATCCTAATTCAACAAAGCTCAAATTTTCGGCAGTTCGGGTCTTATCATATATTTCTACAGCACCATTCTCCCCCAACCTTATATTCCCTGTTGTTTTTGCCTTTACTATAAAACAGAGAAGTTTTTTTTGTTCGTCATAAAACTGCGCGAGTTTTTTCAGGCTAAATGGAACGAAGTTGTCCGAATAGAAAAGCAAGAAATGGTCACTCAATAGGTCTTTTGCCTCAAAAAGTCTTCGCCCGGTTTCCCATTCTACCGGGCCATGAGAGTATTGAATTTTTATATTCAGTTTTTCCCCATCTCCAAAGTATTCGCGAATTTGTTCGCCCAAATAACCGGTCATAAGGATGATTTCCTTAATTCCGTTTTCCTTTAGCTGACAAATAAGGTACTCCAAAAAAGGCGTTCCATTTATTGGAACCATTGGTTTGGGAATCTTATGAGTAACCGGGTGCATTCTGGTTCCCAGGCCACCGCAAAATATTGCGGCCTGCTCAGGAATGATCATTTCTTCTCCAAAAAAGAATTTAAAGTCATTTGGACCCCTTTTTCCAACGAAACTTCAGGCACCCAGCTGATTTGTTCTCTTATGCGGGACAAGTCAGCCCAACACCCATTGCCCTTAAGACTATTCTCCGCAGCAGGACTTTTGAAGGTAGCGCCCATTTTTTCAGAAACGATCTTACAAACATCAAGGACTTTAGTTGGCGTCCCAGAGCCAATATTGACAACACCGGAAACATCAGGGGTTTCTATAAGACTTACTATGGCTTTGCTGGCATCATGGATATGTATAAAATCATTAACGGCATTAGGGTTTTTAATATCGGGTACTTTGCCCTCACTGATAGTTCGAATACAGGATGGAATTAAAGAGGTTTCTCTCTGGCCTGGCCCGTAGACAAAAAAGAATCTTCCCCATATGAAATTAGTGCCGGGGGAATTAAATATACTTTGCCCTGCTACCCTCAAACCTGATTTTATTGAGGCAAATAAATTCATATTTCCCGGAATATCCGATTCGCAGGCCGGACCCTTTAAATCTCCATATTCCCAGCATGTCCCTGCCGTAAATATGGTTTTGCAGCTAAGGCTAGCAAGAAAGTCAAACAAGCGAATGCTTGTGTTAAAATTTTTCAAGCAAGTTGAAAAGGAGTAGTCAGGAATTCCCTCCCAAGCTAAATGTATACAAGCTTCCGGGGAAAAATTTTTAATTTTCTCCTCCAAACGTGGAAGGTCCGCAAGGTCGCCTTGAATATAAGAAATGTTGTCCTGCAAATGCAAACAACTGCGATCACTCCGACCAACCATCAAAACTTGATGATTATGCAGTAATGGAAGGAGGTGCTTTCCTATGGATCCATATCCGCCTGTTAAAAATATGCGCATGAGAGGTTAAACTCAAATTTTCTCTTGATCTATTTATTAAAAACTCTCAAATCTAAATCTGGATAGTTTTGATCCTTTGATGAAATGAGCGCAGGTTCGGATGGCCAGTCTACTGATAGCTTTGGGTCGTTATAACGGAAACCGCTATAAGACTCCGGAGCAAAGAACTCGGACATATAATATAGAATTATCGTAGAATCTTCCAAAGTCAGGTAGGCATTAGCGCATCCCGCTGGAACGTACAAACTAAGGTTGTCTCCCGCAGTCAGGCCTACCGATATCCATTTTAAGAACGTATCGGAGTCTGAACGTAGATCCACAATAACGTCAAAAAGACTGCCCTGCAAACACGTCAGGGTTTTATTTTCCTCAAAAGGCCTCACTTGATAGTGAAAGCCTCTTAACGTATGCTTTTGGGGGTTCTCAGAAATATTTGTCTGGACAATCTTAGATTGCAACCCATTATCTTCATATTCTTTTTGACAGAAATGCCTGCGAAATGACCCGCGAGCATCAGTCACCGGTTCCGCCTCAATAAGCCAAACTCCCTTGATATCTTGCTCGTAAAATTTCACTCTTAAATTTATCCTAAATTAGATTTTGATAACGTGGGGAGAAGAGGGAAGCGGAATGATTACTTTTCCACGAAAACGATATTTTTCTTTCAAAACAGACAAGATTTCATCCTTAAAATTCCAAGCAAGAAGAAGAATCGTGTCGGGCATTTCAGAAAAGGCCAAGTCAGGGGAAACGATAGGAATGTTGGCTCCAGGAGCAAACTTCCCATGCTTGATGGTGTTCCCATCGGCAATGCATGCTAAGCCAAAATTATTAATACCGCAGAAATTAAGTAACGTAGAACTTCTTGCCGAAGCGCCATAGCCAATTAACCTGCTCTCTTTGTCAGTTTCAGCTTTAAGCAGGGCAAGTAGTTTTTCTTTATGCGCAATACAGGCACCAGCGAATTCCTCCCATTTCTCTTTCTTCAGTATGCCAGTCTTGTTTTCAGATATTTTTCTTTCTTCAAATTTATTTGAAGCCACCCGCTTTACCTTCGAAAAATACACAACCAAAGCACCACCACTGATAGGGCTTTCCAAAATATCAAAGGGAAATAAATTATATCTCTCCAAGAGATGGCATATGCTGTAAAGCGAGAAGTATGAAAGGTGCTCATGGTAGATTGAGTCATACTGGACTCCGTCCAATATGGCCTGCGTATAATGAAATTCAATTGCTCCCACCCCATCATTTTTCAAACAGCGCTCAATACCAGCTATCACCTCATGCAGTTCTTCGGAGTGGGGCACAACATTCCTAGCAATAACACAGTCGGCCTGCCCGTAATCATCTACTATGGAATCTGCAGCCTTCAACCCAAAAAACTCGCTAATTGTCTGAATTCCATTGCTGTTGGCAATCTGGGCAATGTTTTCCGCAGGGTCCACCCCTAAAACCTTGTGCCCCCCCTTTTTGAAGGGCTCTAAGAAGGTTCCATCATTACTCGCCACCTCAACCACAAATAAATTTTTATTCTCAAAGTATTTTGTAGTGGACTTATAAAACTCTTCTCTAAAATCTCTCGCGGTTTTAGATGTGCCAGTAACCCAAACATAGCTCTTAAACAATACCTCTTTAGGAACAGTTTCCCTTAGCTGGACTAAACAGCAAGTCGAACAGAACATCAAAGTTAACGGAAATTTTTCCTCTTCTTGATCCGGGTCCACTTTTAAAGAGTTAGCCAAAGGGTGCTCACCCAGGCTGATGATTGTCGCTAAATCTTCGGCCCCACACGCCCTACAGCTTTCTATTTCAGTATAAGTTTTATTGCTTTTCACCTAGTTCACAAGACCCCTATTAAGCTGGTCCCGCCAGTATTCCAAAGTGGATTTCAATATATCCTCCATGCTTATAACGGGTTTCCAATTGGTTTCTTTAGTAAATTTTGATGTATCGCAAATCAATCTTGGGACCTGCGTGGGGCGAACATATTTAGCGTCAGTCTCATATTTGATGCCAGAAACCGTTGAATAACCTATCAACCGCTCTAGTGCCTCCCTGAAAGTACAAACACGGCTCTCTTCTTCAGAGCCAATCAGGTACAATTCTCCAGGTTCACATTTTTCAACGGCCAACCAGTAACCATGAACCATATCTTGCACATGTGTGAAATTTCTTTTGTCATCAATATGACCGACTTTCATTAGCGGCTCTTGCAGACCCTTTTCAATTCTAGCAATTTGATAAGCGTACCATGGAATGCCAAACACCTTGTCTCTTCTAGGCCCTTCATGGTTAAAGGCTCGCGTTCTAATAACTTCCAATCCATAAGAACGAAAATAAACATAGGAGATCAAATCCTGAGCAATTTTTGAAACGGCATAGGGGTTCACAGGTCTCAGAGGAGTGCTGAGGGTGATGGGCAACTCATGCTCAAAAATTTCTCCATACTCCTCACCCGAGCCGGGGATATGTATTTTTGGACTTATATTGCTGTCCAAACAGCCCTCAAACAGATTCACAGTCATTTTGTAATTTCCGTCCATATATAAACTAGGGTGATCCCAGGAGGGGCTTACAAAACTTTGAGATGCCATGTGAAAAATGATGTCCGGCTTAATTTCTTTTATCCCCTTGGCAACAGCTTTCGGGTCCATCATGTCACAGTCATACCAGTTAATTTTTTCCTGAATGGGCAGAATATTTTTCATGCTGGATAAATGGTATCTCTTGAACCCCCATAACTCTATATCCTTTTTTTTCAGACAATATTCCGCAAGATAAGAGCCAACAAACCCAGTTATTCCAGTAATTAACACCTTCCGCATACCAGTAATCCTTTTAAAGTTTTATTAATCTGTTTAATTTGAAAATTTGAGGACAGCACAGGAGGTGCCAGCTCACCCAAACCAAAATAGATCCAGCATATATGGAGATTCAATGTCTTTCGGCTCAGCGCTCTTCACCGAACCAATATCTATCGGGCATAATATTAACATATTGCTCCCAGAGCTGTCTTTAGTTTTTCTGCTTTGCTAACTTTTGCACTTCGGACTTGAATCCATCGGCTGTAAATATACAGAGCTATAGTTAAATGTGGGGTCTGATCAGTGATGTCAATCGATTTAAAGCAGATTGCCTTGATTGGAGTGATCGATATAATATGGAAAGTATAATGACCGAAATTTATATAAGGATTACAAAAGCGGTTAAGTGCTTACCATTAAACCACCTACCCAAATAAGCATTCATTTAATTCCCCTCTAAATCTTCATTTTTCGTCTTTTGAGGTGAAAACAGTTTAAGGAATTCTTCACTGAATTTTTTTCTTCCGACCTCTTCCCAAAATTCAGGTTTATTGAAATTAACAGCCCAACTGATTTTTCTTTCAGGCCAAATTCCATCAGACTTTTTTATATAGGGCCATACTTTTGGCGAGTATGAACTATCCGCCCTCCACAAACCCACCTCATTTTTCCAGTTAGGCCAGCTAGCGCTCTCCCCGAATAAAACGGAGGGAGTATAACTTATGGTTCGAGGATAGTATTCCAATATTCCCATGGAAATAGAAAAAATTAATAATGCTTTGACTAACGTATTTTTGGCCTTTGCCACATTAAAAGATACTCGTTGATACAAATAAAATAAAAGTATAAAACTGGTAATATAAGCATACCTAAATCCACTTTGGCCCTCTAAAGATAACAGGCCTACGACTACAGACAGGTACAGGAATAATGACAGAAAATAGACTTTTTCTTCATAATTTGATTTTTTAAATTCATTATAAATAATTAAAATTAAAATTACACCGCCGAGCGCAATAATAAACATATTCATACTTACTAAAACATTAACAATGCTTATAATCCACTCCCCAAGAAGACCGGGGAAAAATTTTTCTAGCGAGCCTAGATAAGGAGAGTTTTCCAACCCACTATATATGGTATCAGTTCCAACCCTAAATATTATTGACAGAAAGTATCCAAACAGAGGGAATATGACATTTGAAGATACTATATATATAAAGCTCCTTACCAGATCACGGCCTTCAGCAAATCTACTGGGAGAAAACACACCCGCATTGTTTGAGACCGCAAAATATAATATGTGCACCAAACCCAAAAAGAACAAAATCAAACAATAGTTTAGAAACTGCTTGTCCCGTATTTGAAAAAATCGCAATAAAAAGAAGGGTGCCATAATCAGTGTGATCGGACCACTCAATACTGCGCAGGACAATAAAACGCAATACAAAATCCTTTTCAATTTACTTTCTAAGTTGTCATCCAATAAAATTAAAAAAGAAATAATAGGCAGTATAAAACCCAAATTAGTTGATGTGAGCCAAACCTCCCCTGTACTACAAGAAAAAACAAAAAACAGGGAGAGTACAATTTTTTTTTGAAGCGAGTCCCAATACTTACAATCAGTCATAAACAGGATTAAAATTGGCACAATCAGAATCAAAAAACCAATACCAGTCATAACAGCAGCGATCGACTCAGGCTCCACAAAGGTTGCCAAAAAGCTGGCAAATCTTGTAATACCCACGTAATAATCCGGGTAGACTAAAGCATCAAACCCTTCCCACCAGGTAGAAGCATGTAAAAAAGTCTCGACATATAAATATTCTTCGGCCCAAATTCTTGGTTCCAGCACAAAACCCGGATATCTGACTAAAATAAGAACAGAGAAAAAAAGCAGAGAAAACAAAGAATAAACCCAATAATTCTTTGAATTAGAATCGATCGATTCCAGTCGGGAAAGTATTTGCATATAAATTAATCACTCCAGACACTTGAAACTCTAAACGGTTAAGACGCTCAAGTTAAAACTTTTTCAACAGAAGTGTCAACTAAATCCTTAAATACCAGTGGTACTACAACCTTTTCATACAAATCCGCTGTGTAATTTTCCGCACCGCTACGAGTGAGAGGCACATTATAAACGGTACATTGGGGGGGCAGGTTATCGGCCAACAGCACCAAGACCTGTACCAATTAGACGTGTCGCAAAGAATTCAGAGAGGCTAAGAAGAACTTGAATTTTAAAAGAAATATCATTAACCTGCATTGAGGCATTGTTCAATTTCAACTGACAATCGGACTTTTCCGGAAGCCAAGACGGCTATTTTTGAATACATCGAAGGGTTTTATAATCGGCAACGGCATCGAGTTGCGAGTCAAATCCTGTGTAGCTTAAACTCAGGCGTCCACTTTAAGGAATCAATAAATCTCAACCCTTTGCAGGACTGCTAAATTTAAACTGGAATTACGCATAGTTATCCTCTTTTCCACTTCCTTACCTGCCAACCTTTGCTAACTTGGTGGAGATCATGTCATACCCATGCGGAGACTCAGACTCCTTAAAGTCTAAAAAAGTATTTTTTTCAACTGTTCTTGAGACTACAAACAATATTACTTCGTATGCATTAAATTTATCAGAAAAATCATCCAGTAGCTTTTGATACGAATTGACAATGGCGCTTCACTCCCCTTAATAAGCCACAACAACCTACTAGCCAAGTCATAATCCCCCTGATTATAGCAGCACATTCCTTTATGGTAATTCATCCAATAAACTCCATGAGGGAGCCCCAAAGCTACAATTTCCTCGGCGTATCGCTTTTCCAAGGTAGTGAAAATTTTGAAAGATTGATGTTTACTACTTATATTTTCCCCGCCTGACCAATAGTACCCCAATGTTTTTGGAATTATTTTAAACTTATCAGAAACCTTAGCAATTCTAAGCCATAAGTCATAATCCTCAGTAGCAATGAGATTGGGGTCCTCGGACAAGCCGTTGACCTCATTTAAAATCTCCTTTTTTACCACAACACTGGAATTAAATAGTCCGTTCCCATGTTTGAGGAGATCATTAAATATAGGAGAATTTAATCTTCTTGAATGAGTTCTTTGGTGAAATAATTTTTGGTTTGTTTTCTTTACTATGAATAAATCGTGATAGATCAAATCAAAACCTTGCTCCAATATTACCAGCGATTCTTCAAGTTTTTTTGGCATCCACCAATCATCAGAATCAAGGAAAGCTACATATTTACCCTGGGCAAGACGTATCCCTCTGTTGCGTGGCGCAGCAGGCCCACCAAAATTTTCGGCCCATTCATATTTGATTCGTGGATCAGCTAAACCTTTTACCACCTCAGAGGTGTTATCCGTCGATCCATCATCCAGAACTAGAATTTCAAAATCTACAAAGCTTTGATTGAGAACAGATTTTAGAGCGCGGCAAACCTTATCCGCGCGATTATATGTAGGTATTACAACAGAGAAAACCGGCATGGTTAATTTATCAATATTATTGAGGGCGCAAAAAATGATCCCGTCAGAATATTGTTTGTCATTTAAAGGTAGGTTTTATGGGAATGACCTTGGGGTAAGACTACTTAGTAAATTTGGAAGTAAAAATATTTGTTTCACCTCCTTAATGTCTCAACATTGCTAAACACAAGATTAAAATTTATCGCTTGGACTATGTGTTTCAATTGAGTTTTTAGCTAAAAATAACTTGTTAGCACAGCAGTATACCCTTGGCCAGATTTGCAAATATCATCCACTCTATAACCATATTTCTGAAACACAGAAATAAGATGTTCCCACTTCTTTTTGAAACCGGGTGGTCATGCTTTGGAGCCCAATCATCATTAGTATCCATCACAGGCCATATATAGACAAAATTAATACTAATTTCACCACTGAGAAATAAATTGATGCCATGCAAATTACTTGGGGTCAATTGAAAACCCATCTACAGACCTTTAACACCCTCTCCTTTCCGTGCAATTTACGAAGTATTCTTGGACCCCTGAGTCTAGGCTATACATTGGACTTCACTTGCAATTGGACGGTGTTGCCTAAGATTTGCCTTTGCTTTGGTGATTGCTTTTCCTTTTGCGATAAACGATAGATCTGTGGAGTTTAGCGGAACAGGGGCCCCTTATATTTTCAGCTCATTCGCTATCATCTGTACTTGTCACGACCATAAGCCTGTCACTCAAATAATTTACTACCACTTTTTTATTAATGACACGCTCAATTGAACGAAATTTATTCTCAACTAACTTCCTGTCAAAGCCTGGGAAATGAGCTTTTGCTGATAAATAATTGCGGCGTTTTTCGGGGAAAAATCCCCTTATCAAACTTCTACAAAATTGCTCCAGCTCGTATATTACTTCTCCGAAACGAAACTTGAGAGTTGAGATTTCCCCGCTATAAATATTTTTTGACCGCTTATCTTCGATAATTTTATCTACCATACTAATAAAGTTATCGTAGGTATCAGACTCAATATTTTTCAGCACCGATTTTGTTGAGGTGGTAAAGGAATTCTTTTTGACAAATGATTCAGGATCCCGCTCCAAGTCATTAATCGCCTCAATCACCTCCTCTTCTGTTGTGCATTTAGTCCCACATTGATTTGGCAACTTAAGTTCAAACTCTTTATTTTCCACAGACTCATAGCTGACTACCGGAATCTCTGCTAAATATGATTCCACTCCTGTGGTACACCCATCATGGATTACCAAATCAGCAGCCATTATCCATGGATGAACTGCCCCGGATTTATCCACATAGATATTCTTCACTCCAGGAAACACAGATCTATAATATTCAGGATCCTCACCTGGATGGGGTCGTATTACAAAGGTTTTATTTGGAAAAATAACGCATAATTTATGTAACAACGCAACAAAGTTAGCCAAAACCTTGTTTTGGTAAGTCCACAAACGCACAAGCTCGGCTTTCCTCTTAGGACCGGGTTCATAATTTGGATCATTCGGAGAATGATCCAAAAAAGACTTGTGACCTATCAAGTTATTTGCCCAGGCTACATTTGTATTGAATAAAATAAAAGATCCGTATTTCGCCTTAATTTCATCAATTTCTTCCCTATAATACTCACGGAACTTTGGTTTACATAAATCATACTTTGGATGTCCAGAGTCAATGATATGCGAACTTGGAAACAAGGAGCTCTTATTTTGGAAATGTGTTTTTTGGAAGCTCCCCCATGTGAAAACATAATCCGTATCCTTGAGCGCCTCAGGGTTAATCCTTTGATCTAATTCAGCTATCCATCCTTCTTCACCCCCAAACGATATTCCACCTTCCTCATCCAAGTGAAGCAAGGTTATATCATTTTTTTTCAACTCATTATAATAACGAAAATCAGTGTCCGGGAAATCCTTTATGAAAATATTTTTCCCAATATAAACCCCCCCCTTGAATCTAAAATAACGGGTATGAAAAAAATTGTGTTGCGCAACAATCACATTTACTCCCTTATTTGCAAAGCTTGCTGCAAAAAATAGTTTGTAATCTAATTCTCGGGCAATTGTTTCTACCGGCAGCAAAATATTTATTTTTTTCATTCAACTATCTCATCAAACCTTGCGATTTATAAAGTGAACCCCTGAGTTTAAGCTACACATTTACGCTATATTCTTGAAACCGCCAGAAATTACCATATTCCCCAACCCCCATCCACCGCCAAATTATGCCCAGTCACATACTTCGAGAGGTCACTTGCCAAATAAGCAATCGCACCACGAAAATCGTCTTCCGTGGCCATACGACCCAATGGTGTTTTTGCCTCGTAGCGTTGTACAAATGCTTCGTGCTGGTTTCTGAAGACACCGCCCGGCGATATGGTATTTACGCGGATACGGGGTGCTATGGTGGTTGCCAACCATCGGGTGAGCTGTATTAGTCCACCTTTGGATGCACCATAGCCTGCTGGGTTGCTCATGTTTGTGCCTTCGTACAATTTCCAATCAGGACCGTAAATGCCATAAATTGAAGCGATGTTGATGATACTTGCGCCCTCCACAACCTTGAGCAGAGGCGTTAAACCCTGACAAAGATCAAATATCGCAGTGAGGTTGACTTCCAACGCACGCCGCCATGTTTCGATGGTTTGTTGCTCAAATGGCACCGCCCAACCTTGTAAGTCAGAGGCGCTGACAAAGGCGGCATTGTTGATGAGGATATTAAGTCCTTGGTCATCACTTTTCAGCCCAGCTATTAAGTCAGCGCGTTGCAATTGCTGCTCCAAGTCGCAAACCTGACACTCAACTTTGACACCCCAGCGCTCGGTCAGGTTTGTACTTAGGCTGTCAAAGGCTGAATCTGGTCGATCAACCAGCACTAAATCAGCGCCCAGCTCAGCTAGGGTATCAGCCATTACTCTGCCCAAGCCACCTGTTGCACCGGTGATTAAAGCGCGGCGGCCTTTTAAGTTACTCAATTCTTTAATAGTGGTCACAATTTCTGTTCTCTTATATTCAACAAACTTTCAGCAATTTGAAAATCCAGCAAAGTATCTATATCAATCGCCCGTTCAACGGGAACCCGCACTGCTTTTACTTGGCCTTCATAGATGCCGTTATGGGTCATTACGAATTCTGGGTTAGCTACAAAACAGACGGTTGCCACGTCATAAACCACTGGAGCATCTTGGCGGCGGGCTATGGCTGACTCTGGCGGGTCAACCAGTCCGACGGTGCCGTCCATATTGGCTTTCACCATATTGAAGCACGGACTGCGATGAGCATCGGTGACGGTGATAACAATGTCAGCATTGTTTTTTTCGTATTCATCCAAACAGTTTTCAATATCAAGTGACAGCCTCAACGGTGCCGTGGTGGGCACTGAGACCATGACTTCTGGCAATGCACCTGTCGTTTCACGCAGGTAATTAAGGGCATGGCGCCAAGCCAACCATTCAGGGCTGTCGTCTCGCGCCAATTCTGCCGGCCGAATAAAGGGCACTTCTGCACCATACTGCCGCGCCACTGCGGCAATCTCTTCGGAGTCCGTGGAGACAATGACTCGCTCAATTCTCTTAACCGCAATCGCATGCTCAATAGACCATGCGATTAAGGGCTTGCCACCCAGTGGGCGAATGTTTTTTCCGGGCAATCCTTTGGAGCCACCGCGAGCAAAGATGAAAGTAACAGCTTTCATAGGCTAACCTTCCCTACTCGTACGTTTTCTACTTCGGACATCTGTCCGCCGGATGTTGCAGAGTGGCGTGCTGCTTCAATAATTTGCAACACTTTTAATCCATCCTCACCAGTAACCAATGGTGTTTCATGCTCTGTTACACACGCTATAAAGTTTTGCCACTCGGCTAAATAGCTATCATCACGTTGGTGCGGATGGCTAAATAGCTCTCGCCACTCTTTTGCACCTGCTTTATACAACGACACCTCACCCGTCAAGCCATTCCAGCGCAGACTACCTTTTTCGCCAATTGCTACACAAAGCCGCGTGGTGTCATGGCGTATGAAGTCTAGATTAACTGTACCGATTAGCTGATGACCGTTGACGGCGGAAACAAGACCCAGTGTCAGATGCGCAGTATCTTCTACGTCAATCTCCAGGCTACTTTGGTGGCTTAGCGTAGCTTTTACCCAGTCGACTTCGCCGAATATCCAGCGCAGGTAATCAAGCTCGTGACTTATTTCCAATAACACACCGCCACCCAGCTCATGCTGTGCCGATACACCCTGCCGGTAGTCACTCTCTGGTCGCCAAGAGGGTAAATACTGACCAATCTCACAACGTACCGATAAAACTTTGCCAACAACCCCCTCGCCCAATAGATCACGAAAACGCTGGAGTGATGGCAAAAATCGAAGGTTGTAGCCGGTTAGCAAAACCGCACCCTGTTTTTGGCAGGTTTCAAGCAATTGCATGATGCCATTCAATGAGGCTGACAAAGGTTTTTCGATGAGGAGATGGACGCCCACCTCTGCCAAAGCCTGCGCAGTCGGGATATGAAATGGTGCTGGATTAGCGATAACCGCTATCTGCGGCGCAAAGGCAATAGATTCTTCAATACTGGAAAAACAGCCATCTGAGTATTCAGGCACTTCGTTTGTAGCCTGATGTCGCAAAACCCGTATATCAGCATTCGGCATAAGCTCCCTTGCTAAACGTAAGTGACGCTTACCAATGCTACCAATGCTTACTATCAGGATGCGGTTAATCAACACGGTAAGACCCCGTAAACTCAACCATCATATTGTTGCGTCTCTTGTGATTGGTCCTCTTTGTTGGCCAATTGAAAATCTACGTGTCGCCCAATATCCAACCAACGCTCATGCAGCGGGTACATATTAATTTGTGCTCCCCCGCCTACCTGATCCTGAATCAACTCTGGCATATCAAGATATTGTCCAATCTCAACTTTATTATAAAATTCCGGGTTAAGGACATAGATACCCGCATTGACAAAAACCTTATGAATCGGTTTTTCAACAATCTCCCCTACCGAGTTTTCGTTAGGTGTCACAACCCCATAAGGAACCTGAATCTCATATTCCCGCACACATATAGTCCCGATACCCCCCGACGCTTCATGGTATTGCAGTAATCGATCAAAGTTCAGCCTAATCAGCAGATCACCATTCATCATAATTAATGGCATTTTCCTCAACTGCTCTGGCAACAATCCCAAGGCACCGGCCGTCCCCAGCGGCACCTCTTCATGGACATATTCAATATCGACATTCCAGTCGCTGCCATCACCAAAGTGCTCACGCAACTGCTCCGCCTTATAGTGGGTTGAAATATAAAATCGATGAAAACCGTCTACGATAAAATTCTCCAGTATAGATTGAAGAATAGGTTTGTTGGCTATTTCGAGCAAAGGCTTTGGGGTATTCAATGTCAAGGGATGAAGCCTCTTACCAAAACCACCCGCCATCAGAAAAACAGGGTTGTCATAGCGCGGTTTTTGGTTTAAGTTTTCCAGCGTTTCCAGTCCTACTACCACCCCGCTCTCATCAAGCACCGGCATCTGCAGTAGACTTAGAGCCTTCATCTGGGCGAGAATTTCCTTACGACCATCTTTCTTCGTTACAAATCGAGGCTTCTCTTGCATGATTTTACTGACACTACATTCCAACCCCAGGCCACGGATAAGGCCGCGCCGAACGTCCCCATCTGTAACCGTCCCGACAAGTTTCATTTGCGGATCAATCACAAGAGCAATATGAGGCGCCTCTTCATTCAACAATTCAACTACCTTTGCCACCGGATCTTGGGGGGCTACTATGACCTTGCGCCAGTCCTGCATATTTCAAGTCACTCCTCTAACAAACAAAATATAATCTCTGCTGAATCAGTATCGTTGCTTTTTCGACACCTCGAACAACCACACTGGGTGATAAGAGCTATATGACAATTACTTCCACCATGGTCAATGGAAGCTTTGCGCTGATAGTCCTGCCTTTCTCACACTTGCCCCGGTTTGGATAATAGCACCTGCACTCCTGCATCTATTTATAGCATCAGTAAAAAATCACATCTTACCAATTTACAAACTGCCTTAAGACCTTCAGCCCTATGCCTCCACTTTTTTCAGGGTGAAACTGAGTTCCTATTATATTTTTTTTTATCACTGCAGCAGTAATATGCTGCTTTTCGTATTCACAACAAGCCAATAACTCGCCACCATTTTCTGGAATCGCCATGAAGGAATGCACAAAATAAAAAAACTCTCCTTCATTAATATTTTCAAGAATAGAATTTTTCCAAGTTCTGTGTTGCTCTGTGAATTTAAGGGCGCACCAACCAATATGCGGAATTTTTCTCTCTGCGACTCCTCCACCATTAGTTGGAATAGGCACAACTTGTCCAGAAATCAACCCCAATCCCTCGTGACCTCCATGCTCATCACTTTTTTCAAACAACAATTGCATCCCAAGGCAAATTCCCAGCAGGGGTCGCCCTGTCTTAACAAAATCAAGAATAGCTGAATCCAGATTTCTCCGTCGCAACCCAGCCATTCCACCTGAAAAGGCACCTACACCGGGTAGAATCAGACGCTCAGCCTTGCAAACTTCGTCTGGGTTGTCAGACAGAACGGCATTCCCGCCAACCTGCTCCACGCCTCGAAGCACGCTCTTGAGGTTGCCTACACCATAATCAACCACCACCACCTTATTCAATGAGCATCTCCAATATCAAGAACATTTACCGTACGAACCGGCAACTTATTATCTATGCAGAAATCACGCACCTCGCTCACAGAATAGTGATCATAATGAAGCACATGAGCCATAGCTACAGCATCAGCATTGCCCAACTCAACCACGTCTAACAAGTGCTCTGGCCTGCCCATCCCACCACCGGCGATAACTGGCACAGACACCACATCCGTTACCGCCTTCACAAGATCCACATCAAACCCTTTAGCAGAACCCTCCTGGTCTATAGAAGTCAGGAGGATTTCCCCGGCCCCAAGTTCCTGTCCTTTTTTGGCCCAGTCAATGACATCTAAATGGCTATGCTCTCTTCCATTATCGTAATAGGCCTCCCAATGATCGGAAAAGCGCTTGGCCTGAATGGAAAGCACCATGCATTGGCTGCCAAACCTGCGGGCCACTTCTGAAATAATTTTAGGATTCCGGATGGCAGCAGTATTTATAGCGACCTTGTCTGCGCCAGCTCTTAGTGCCGCCACAACATCATCGATAGACCTCAAGCCTCCACCAACGGTTATAGGAACAAAAACATCCTGAGTCGTTCTTTCAATGATATCCAGCAAGCTGTTTCTTTCGTAGAGACTGGCGACAATATCTGTATATATAATTTCATCGATCCCTTGTCGATAATATTTACGAGCAAACTCGTTGGGGTCACCCATTTTACGAAGGCCTTCCATTTGAATGCCTTTGACTAGGCAGGGGGCTTTAACATCCAAACGAGCTATCAATCGAAGGTTACTCACTGGCCGTATACTCTTTATGCCAAACCGCATGGCGAAGTTTGAATTTATTATCTTCTATAGCCCACAGATGCGGAGAACGAAAAGAGTCTGTCAGGTTTTCAAAGTAATCACGGTCCATTATCGGCTGCTCAAACATCTTGCAGGCAATGGGAAATTCTTTTTCAGGAAGGCTTAAGTATTTGAAAATTTCATCGGCAAATCGCTCGGGAAACTCACCATCAAATTTACGCACAAGAGCCACACCTTCTTCCCGGGTGATGTCCTCGTTACGAATCTCCTGCGCCGCATCGTAAGTGGCACGACCAATACCAAATTTGATATACGTTGTGTAGTAGTGGAAGTCATCAATTTTATCATCAATGCTGTTGTACTTGCTGTAAGTTCCCGGGGTGCGTTCTGGAGATGCCTGGAAACCACCATTTTCAACAGCATAGTAATATGCGCTTTGCGGATGCCAAGGAATATAATATCCAAGGTAGTGCACCTCTATATTTTTCTTCTCAAGTTCACTCGGGTTTATCGGCAAATAAGGATCCAAGTCAACTTTGGATACTCCATACTCTTCATATAATTCCTGCACAGATATACCGCTTAAATGAATTTTGGCCTTGTCATCGCCAGAAAAGTAAGACCCGTCTCGTGTTGCAGATCTGGAATCCTTGATTGAGTTTCCGTATTCCGCCTCGTTTTCTCCATAAAAAATCAGCGGAATATCAAACTTAGCGGCCATTTTTGGCGCATAAGCTTTTTGGCCAAGCATAAACGGTTGAAATGGATGGAACAAGTTTTCCACAGCCAGCCGTGTAAGCAGACGATGCATACGCGGATTAGGTGTCAGCAAATAATTATCAAACCCGGCTCCAAGCCATGCCTGAAAATTTTGCCACCCCCAGTCCGTATACATATGAGGCGCCCAGGTAACAGTGAGAGGATTCATCCCATATTTGTACTTTAGAACATGGGATTGATAAAAACTATCCTTGCCACCTGAGCCAGGCACCAAGCAATCATATGAACCATCATCCTTGCGATAACGATCACATAAATTCTTTAATTCCATCTCTCTATCTTTCCAGTTGATCAAACTTTTCTTCTCTTCGCCCACTCGACAAGCATCGCACACACCATCGCCGTCAAAGTTTATGGTCTTTTTTTTGCTCTCCGATGTATGCTGAAATTCAATCGCGGAGTTGGGTCTTTGGTTGGAAATAATACACTTTTTACAAAATCTCACTTCAACGGGCAAGCCATATTTAGCTTCCAGCTGACCCTCGGGAAGCTTGAATTTTTCGGCAAGCTTATTGCCCGCACAAATTAACCCTTTCCTGCTTTTATAATGCTTCACTTTCTTAATCCATTTTCATTTGGTTGATAAAAAGATTTTTTAATTAAACCATCGAGAGACGCTGATTCAATACCTTTAATTATTTTTTTGGCCGTTCCACCTTCGCCGAAGGGGTTCGATACAGATTTAAGACTATCTTTGAATTCCTTGCTGAAGAGTTTTTTAAGTGCCACACGAATTGAATTCTCATCTGGAGCACAATCAACCACACTGTCGGCCTTAATGCGACCTTTTTGGCGATCTCCAATGTTAATTGTTCCTACCTTAAATGATGGAGCTTCGATCAATCCACTGGACGAATTTCCAATTACACCATCCACATATTGCATTGCGGAGAGGTATCGTTGCTGACCCAGCGAAACATAAGCCACGGCCTTCTGCGGATTTTTTACTACATACTCATCAATCATTTGGTTGATAATTCGGCCATCGGTGTCGGCATTAGCCTTGGTAAAAATTAAATGCGTTTCCTCCAGTTGACTCAGAACCGCAAGCAAAGCTGAAAACTGTTCTTTTGCCGTTGCATTTTCAAGTGTAACCGGGTGAAAAGTGACCAGAAAATTACGTATCCCAAACTTAAAATCAATAGCACTTTCGAGTTCATCCTTAGCCATCAGCTGTAACCGTTGAATACTATCAACCCCAAGAGCACCCACATTGAACACCCGGTCAGGATGCTCCCCCAGCTGGATCACTCGTTTTCGATATTCTTCGGCTGCGACAAAATGCAGGTGCGACATCTTAGTGATAGAGTGACGAATCGCTTCATCGAAGGCACCTTCGGTGGACTCGCCTCCATGAAGGTGCGCCACAGGAATCCGGGCTACCAGAGCTGCAGCAACCGCAGAAAAAATCTCGAACCTATCTCCCAACACCAGCATCAAATCCGGCTGGAGTTTTTGCAATACTTCTCCAAAACCAATCAATCCCAGCCCCATAGACTTAGCCAATCCAGATGGGGTATCGGAATCGAGCGACATCTCTACCTTGTGCTCAATACGAAAACCGTCCTTTTCAATTTCCCTGTAAGTGAAGCCAAATTCGGGCGAGAGATGCATTCCAGTTGCGATTATTTGTAGTTCGAGATCGAGAGCCTCTCGAACACCTTCCATCACCCAACGCAACAGACCGTATTCGGCACGGCTACCCGTGACAACACATATTTTACGGCTCATAACTCAATCAACTCATCTGCTTCAAAACCACGTGGCGCTTTACGCCCTATTATCTCATCCCAGCGCATGGGCGACAGCCCGGTACCAGGACGCTTGACCGAGAGGTTATTTTCACTGAAAGCCTCGCCTTCGAGGATGACGCACGCCGCTACCAGTGACTTGCGGGCTATAGGTTTATTTTTTAGCTCACTGGCACTAGGACGCTTGATGCCATCTCCCATCGCTTTCTCTATATTACGGATGGCAACCACCATTGCTTTAAGTTCTTCTGGCTCAAGACTGGCTTTATGATCCGGTCCGGGCAGATTGCGATCAAGGGTAAAGTGTTTTTCGATCACCGTAGCCCCAAGAGCCACCGCGGCAATAGCCACTTCAATGCCCAAAGTATGATCGGAATAGCCCACCTGCACACCAAAAGCATCCCGAATGGTGAGCATGGCACGCAGGTTCACATCGATCATAGGCGTGGGGTATTCAGTATTGCAGTGGAGCACGGTGATACAGTCACGAGAAGTCCCTGCCTGCTCCAGTATGTTCAATGCCGCTTCGATCTCATCTATAGTTGCCATACCAGTGGATAAAATCACGGACTTTCCATATTGTCCCACATGGCGCAAATAGGGCAGATTGGTGATCTCGCCAGAAGGTATTTTGAAACTGTCCTGCCCCAGCTCCACCAGCAAGTCGATACTTTCGGGATCAAAGCCAGTGGAAAAAAACTGGATTTCGCGTGATTTGCAATGCCCAATCAAAACTTCATGCATTTCACGAGTCAGTTCAAGCTTGCGGATCATAGCATGCTGGGATTCACCCGCATCACTGGTTTGATTCTGATAGTCGGCTTTCTTAGCATGTATGGTAACCAATTTATCGGCAACGAAAGTCTGAAACTTGACCCAATCAGCACCAGCATCAGCGGCAGCATCCACCAATTGCCGCGCCAAACTTATATCGCTGTTATGGTTCACACCCGCTTCAGCAATGATTAAAACACTCATTTAAACCGATCTCCAATTCTAATTCGGTCTATTCCGCTCCACTCAACCACCTTCAGGTAAGAATCCGCTGTTTTGACCAATAATCCACCGGAGCAGGCATCTAAAACAGCTCCCGGTATTCCTTTGTATACCGGTGCATCTGGCAATAGCTCTACACGATTGATTTTTAACTCAACATCCTTGCAAAAGGTTCTAGCCTCAGGACCTGGACGACATATTGCACGAACAAAGTTAAAAATGTCGCGAGAAGACTGATCCCAGTTCAACCTCTCGTCGCCCTCAACTCTGCCCGTACAATAAAACCCTAAAGGATGTATATCGGATTGTGACTTTGGAACAATGTTACCCGCCGCCAACTGTTTGATCGTTTCGTATAACAATTCAGCACACCCGGAATAAGCCCTCTCCAGAAGGGTTGCGTAATTATCCTCATCAGTAATTGGAAATAAATGCTGAGATAAAATATCTCCCGTATCAATCCCCTCATCTACATAATGGACGGTAATCCCGAATTCTTTTTCGTCATTGATTAGCGCCCAATTCAGGATGTTCCTGCCACGATAAAAGGGCAAATTGCCGGCATGGCAGTTGATAATTTTTAATCTGGGGTGCTCTATTAATCTTTTACGAAATATCTGATTGAAAGACATAGATACGAACAGGTCACAATCATACTCACACATCTTTTGGAAAAATTCGTCCGAGTTAATTTTCGGGTGGGTAATATAGTCAACTCCATATATATCGGCTTGTTCTTTCAAAAAAGGGTCAGGCTTGTCATAACGAGCACAAATAAATTCAACACTAATCGCCGAATCAAGAATGAGTTTTTCTAATGCTTGATGCGACCAAGGACCATCGGCAAAATATCCAATTTTAATTTGAGTCATAACAAATAATCACTACTCGGCAAGTTGATCAAACGTTGTTCCAGAGATTCAGCCACAGGCAGTTCCATTTTAGGGCACTTTAGATAAGGCTCCAGACGATGCATCAACATCCAAGCTGGTCGGGTCATCAGGCCTGCATCGTTTGTTGCGGTAAGAACAGCATTTTTTTGGTCGGCGGAAAAGTCATCAAGCACTAATGTTTGCAACCAATAGTTACTCATACATCCAACAGGCTCAACCATAATGCTCACTTGTGAAATCTTGGAGAATGAATCTTGATAACGCTCAAACAACCTACGCTTTGCCTCCAAAATACCAACAAGCTGTTCAAGCTGGGCACAACCTAAAGCTGCATTAATATTCGGAAGGCGATAATTGTAACCAACCTTGTCATGCACATAGTCCCAACCATGAGGTATCTTGGCAGTCGTAGTTAGATGCTTTGCGCGTTTGGCCAACACCGGATCATTGGTAATTATTGCTCCACCACCGCCTGTAGTGATTATCTTATTACCATTGAAGCTGAGTGCGCCTACCAACCCAAAAGTTCCCATATGGTGCCCCTGATAAGTACTGCCCAGGGATTCAGCGGCATCTTCCACCAGAGCCAGATGAAAATCTCGAGTAACAGCCATTACCCCCTCAATATCTACGGGATGACCAAAGGTATGCATAGGGACTAGTGCCCGTATTACTCGACCTGTGGCTTTGTTAACACATTGACCATTTCGAGTTTCTGTAACATCCTGCAGGTATTCGCGTAACGCTTGAGGCCCTATCCCAAGAGTGCGCTCTTCACTGTCAACAAAATGTGGGATTGCTCCGCAGTAGTTAACTGCATTGGCCGTAGCAACAAAGGTCAAAGCGGGGATGAGCACTTCATCGTCAGGCTTGACTCCTGCCATCTGCAGAGCAACATGCAAGGCGGAGGTACCGTTAACCACTGCCACAACGTGCTTAGCACCAGTATAGGCAGCCAGATCTGACTCAAAACGATCAACAAACTTGCCAACCGAAGAAACAAAAGTCGAATCGAGGCATTCTTTTAAATACTTCCACTCGTTGCCATTAAATCGAGGTTCGTGAAGCACTGCTGATGACCCTACCACCGACTGGATAGCATCAACGACCAGGCTGGCAAGAGTGGATGGTTTCGACATAATATTCACAAGTTGTATATCTCTGGCTTATAGGACTCTAGGTGAGAGGGTTTGCAGAACCAGGCTACCGTTTCTTCCAAGCCTCGATGAAAACCTTCAACACCACCATATTCAGGTTTCCAGCCCAACAACTCGCCTGCCTTTTCATTCGATGCCCACAGCCTTTCCACTTCACTCTTTTCAGGGCGAAGGCGCTGCTCATCCGAAATGATCTCAGTTTCCGTTCCCATTACTTTTGCAATTGCGTAAGCTGTATCCCCTATTGAAATCTCAAAGTTGCTTCCAACATTGATCACTTCCCCTACACTTTTTTCTGATCTCAATGCAGCCATAAAACCTGCCACCGTATCGGCAACATAGTTAAAATCTCGGGTAGGGCTCAGAGCACCCAACTTAATCTGTTTTTTTCCATTGGCAACTTGAGTGATGATGGTAGGAATCACTGCTCGGGCGGACTGGCGTGGACCGTATGTATTAAAGGGTCGAAGAATAGCCACTGGTGTATCAAAAGAACTGTAAAACGACATGGCAATTTGATCCGCACCGATTTTGCTGGCCGAGTAAGGTGATTGACCCTGGATAGGATGGTCTTCAGTGATCGGCACAAACTGCGCCGTACCATAGACTTCACTTGTGGATGTATGCACTACTTTTGAGACACCCAAGTCTCGGGCCGCTTGGACGATGTTCAAGGTTCCTTTAATGTTGGTATCAACATAGGTATCGGGCGAATGATAGGAATAAGGGATAGCGATCAACGCCGCTAAATGTAACACCGCATCACAATCCTTCATAGCAGTTCGGACGCCGTTAGGATCGCGAATGTCACCAGCAAATACCTCAAACTTGCCTTTCACATCCTCATCGCAATGATCCAGCCAACCCCAGGAATTAAAGGAGTTGTAGAGAACAAAGGCGCGTACATCGTAACCAGCACGAACCAGCGCTTCCGTTAGATGGGAACCAATAAATCCGTCAGCACCTGTGACTAATATTTTACCTTTTGCCATTACAGGCCAATCCTGAAGTGTTTACCGATAAACATCCATCTACCTTATAAAAAACTTGCCACCCATTGGCGAATCACGAACCTACTTTAACACAATAACCCGGCCCGATTCCATAGCAGACCTTCCGCGCATGCCTGGCTCTGCCAAAACTAAAAAATCAAAATATGATTGCTGAATTTAAAATACCTGAAGGCAAAGAGAATTGGGCACTTGACCCCGGCAAGTGATCTGCCAAACAAGAGTGTTTCGGAGTAAATATTTTATGTCTGAAAATAGTTTTGAGTTTATGAAAAAAATCATAGGACTTAACTGATGAAAACGAAGTAGCTCTGGGCTCTTAAAGATCGGGGCAACCAATGATCCGATTCAAACCAGTTCAATGGCGAGGAATTTCTTTTTTCCCCGACTAAGTCATTTCTCTAAAACTGGGGCTACTTTCGCATAACTGCTCATAAGTACCTTGCGCCACAACCCGCCCGTGCTCCAATTCTACAATGACATCGCAGTGTTTTACGGTGGTGAGGCGGTGAGCAATGATAAGAATGGTGAGATCATGACTAAGCCCTTCAATAGAACGCATCACCGATTGTTCGGTCGCATTATCTAGAGCACTGGTGGCTTCGTCGAACACCAGCACGCTGGCCTGTTTATAGAGGGCACGCGCAATTCCTATACGTTGGCGTTGACCGCCACTAAGACGAATGCCGCGTTCACCAACGAAGACATCATAACTCTTGGGCTGACTTTCAATAAAATCGGCTATTTGAGCTCGTTGCGCCGCCTGCCTGACTCTTTCCCTGTCAATAATTTCCAGAGGCACACCGAATGCGATATTCTCAGCTAACGAAGAGTCTGCAAGAAATATGGCTTGCGGCACATGGGCAATTGTTTGTTGCCATGCCCTGGAGTGCTTTTCATCTACAGGGTTACCATCCACCAATAATTTACCTTCGGTTGGCTGAAGAAGCCCCATCAATAAATCCAACGCCGTACTTTTTCCGCTACCTGTGCTCCCAACAAAACCCACTCGCGATCCCTTGGGGATTTTGAGGTTTAGCCCACCCAACACCCAAGGACCATCACTACTGTAACGAAAGCGTACACTATCAAACCGTATAGAATCCTGAAAAGAGAGCGGTGCAATATCAGCCCGCAATGCCTCTTCCGACAAGGGTTGGTCAAGGAGTTCAATAGTATCGACCAGTGAGGCTCGGCTTCCAACTATACCCGACCAAGAGCTATAGGCCTGCTGCAGAGCCGGCAGTAATCTTTGCGTTCCGAGTGCCAATGCACCAAGTGTTGGCAAAGCTGTTGCTATTCCGCCAGATTGATTGCTCAGACCATAGGCCAGAACCGCAATCAGGGTTATTCCCAGTGCCTCCATAGCAAAGCGCGGGCTTCCGGCAATAAAAAGGTTACCGGCCATTGCCCGCTTCAAAGAGTAATCGGCTTTTCTATAGATGTTGCAATATACGGATTGAGTCCCATCCAACAACACATCACGAATACCACCGAGCCCTTCCTGCAATGCCTTGATCACCTGATTTTGTTCTCTGGCTATTTGCTCGCTATTAAGTTTTAATTGACGACGTGTCAACCCGGTGACGAGCCCATAGCTAAGCCCAAAACCTCCAGCCGCCACCAAAGCCACCATCGGATCGATGGCAATCAAAGTACCTATTATAGCCACTAGTGACACAGCGGAGCTGATCAGTAGCACAAAGAGAGTAAGCACCGTAACAGTGTGACCTACTTTACTGGTAGCACCACTAATGACCTCACTGCTGTTACGGGCTAAATGCACACTATAGGGTTGGTAGAGGGTGCGTTGATACACGTCTATACTCAAGTCTGTGCCACTGGCATATGCGAGTCGAGCACTAACCCATAAAACAAACATACGGATTAATCCTGCCGTGATGGCTGCCGTAACAAACGCAATGGTAAGGGGCAATACCAATTGGTCGGCTGAAGTGATGCCTAAAGCTTGCACCACATCTGCAGCAAGAGGATGGCTGAACACCTTGTCGGGCGAAATTAGTATGCCAAGAAATGGCAACACGGCGCCCAAACTAACAATTTCCGAAAATGCACTAATCAGCATCAAACCTAATAGAAGCCCGAACTGAAATTTACGACGCCGACTGAGATGATGCCAGATACGGACCAGCAAATTTAGAACTCCATCGGCCTGGATAACAGGGCTCATAGAAGAGATACTCTCTGATTAACGACCAAGCCTAAGCTTAGTTGTGCTCTATAAAATTGTCTTGCTACGCTCACTATCAACCTCGCGAATGATTTCTAGCCCTTTAACATTCATACATCTGCTTTATTTTAACATAAACATTGCGTTTGCAATCTATTAGCTTACTGGCTTATGAGCGGCAGGAAAAAGCTGTCTGATACGCCTCTGATTTTCTAGACTGATCTTGCTCAGTAAAAGTGGACACAAAGAAAGTGATGAATATAATTATTTTGGGAGATGTTCTGTATGGGAAAGAAGCGCAATCAGTATACAAAAGAGTATGAATATGAAGCAGTCCGTTTAATGGTTGAAGAGGGCAGACCTAATTCTGAGTTAGCTCGTGAGCTAGGAGCAGCCCAGAGTTTATTGCACCGTTGGAAAAAGAAATCTTAGGAAGGAGAAATCGATCCTTTTCCGGGCAAAGGCCGCTTGAGTTCAAATGAAGTACGTTTTCATACGGGATCATCGAGGAGCATTTCCAGTAGACTTGATGTGCCGGTCTCTGGGGGTGGGTAGTAGTGGGTTTATGCCTGGTTAAAACGTCCTGAAAGCCCACGTCGTCGAGACAACCTCAGATTGCTGACAGAGATCAAAGCTGTATACAGAAGAAGTCGCAAGAGCTATGGCAGCCCTCGAATCTATGCAGAGTTGAATGAAACGGGTCATACCTGTAGTCGATATAGGGTAGCTCGTATGATGCGCCAACATGGAATCGTCTCTAAACTCAAAAAGAAGTTTCGGGTAACGACAAACTCTGTTCATTGCTTCCCGATAGCTGAGAACCTATTACAACGGCGGTATAACGTTTCAAAACCTGGCCAAAGCAGGGTATCGGATATTACGTATGTCCCAACGTTGAAAGGTTGGAAGGTTGGTTATATCTGGCGGTCACATTAGATTTATTCCACCGAAAGATTACTGGCTGGTCGATGAGATCATGGATTACCAGGCAACTGGCAATAGATGCTTTAAATATGGCGATTAAGAATGGATGTTTTGAGTCGGGATTGATTCATCATTCGGATCGAGGAGTTCAGTACGCCAGCAATGAGTTTCGAGCACTACTAAAGACCAATGAAATCCAGTGTAATATGAGCCGCAAGGGAAACTGCCGGGATAACGCTGTGGCTGAAAGTTTCTTCCACACTTTAAAGGTAGAGTTGATTCACGGAAAAACTTACAATACCCGTCAGGAAGCTAAGACGTCTATTTTCGAATACATCGAAGTGTTTTATAATAGGCAACGTCACCATTCCTATCTCGGCTATCTCAGTCCTGAAGACTTCGAGAAAAAGAATGTGGCTTAATTAATTATCCACTGATAACGGGAAGATGACTTGTGGAGCCAAAATTCGTACATAGAGCTAACCAAAAGCACACTTTTGACATATTTCTGACTGGTAATCACCCAAAAAAATATTTCGCCGTTTCTTTGCAGACCCTGTCCAAATTTCAGCAACAGATAAGTCTTTAAGGCTTCCATGACCATTAGTTACAAAAAAATCGTTGCAGCATAAAGCGGTATTGCCTTCATAATTAATAGTGAGCTGGGTAATAAAATCACAGCCGCTTCGAAGGTCAGTTTTTTCCCTTGACTCAGCTAACTGAACTACCCCTCCTCGGTTCATAAGAGCCAATTCATCTTCATAGTATCTTTCCAACTGAATTTTTTTATTCAACTCTGGTTCCAAGTCTAGCAACAATTCGGTTATCTTATTATCAGTCTTGGAGTCATGGAGGGATATGCGGATAATGCCAGTCCCAGAGTCAACGAGGGAGTGAACGCGATCTTTGGTGAGCTTATCTCCATTTGTAAAAATAATAACAGTTGCATCAGGAATTTTTTTAGACGCATAGGCGACGAAACTTTCTAGTCGTTCATCCAATAAGGGTTCATTGTAAAAATGAAAGGAGAGATTCCCGGAGAAATTCATCACCTTCAGATCCCCAATAATTTTATGATACAGTTCTTCCGACATCCTCCCTTTTCTCGTTTCTACCATAGATAGAGGACAGTAATCACAACGTCGATTACAAGTGGCATCTGTCTCAATTTCAACACTTGCTGGATTTTTATTATGAACTTTTACCCAATATCTCAAGCTACGCGGAGCATTTTTTTTTGCACTCCTAATCAGATATTTGGCGAACTTTTTCATATTCACAATAGAAGTCTTCATAACTTGTGTCTCGTGTAATTATTAGATCCCGAAAGGTTCTCATTTGCACTGGGTGTGCAATGATCCAACAAGGAATGGGCAGTCTCTAGGCGTAATGGCATCATCCAAGTAGGAACCCGAGTTCTCCTCCAGCTTCAACAAAACAGCAATGCATAAAGTCCTTTACCTGAAAAGAATCTGGGTTTAAATCCACTCTCTTCCCGGACAAAAACCTGATCCATCAACTCCGGAGTATAAGCTCTGACCTGTATTTTCCAGTCGGCTCACTCACCCGCATTCCTTTGTAATATCGCACAATTTCTGAAGCGGCCTTCCATTGCATCTCCCCCCGGCAAGGGAATCGACCAAATCAAACAAGTGAAAGGAATAACATGCTAGCCGCAACTAAAACTTTAATGGATTCTTCAGGTCAGCCGGTGGAAACTTCTGGCCTCGGCTGGGAAATGCCAACCTTGAAATACTTGAACCTACAAAACGAGCAACCGCTCTAAATAATGACATGGGGTCGCTGGTTATCCGATCTAAAATAGTAAGCAAAGTTTTCTTAGGATAAGAAAATATCATCAGCCAATGCAATTTCAGCGTTTCCGCTTCTACCAATTTCATTAATTCTTGCGGTGTCCATAATGGGGTTTGAAGCTGAAATTTCTGAATAATCAGATCATCCCAATCAAACCCCGGGACCAAATAACCTTTCTCCTTAGCAATATCAAGCACTTCAGACCCAGGGTACGCAGTTAATAAGGATATATGAGGAAACACCTTCATTTTTCGACAAAAAGCAAAGCTGTCCTTAACCTGATCCAAAGTTTCCACTGTATCCCGACCAATATTACCCACCACAAGAAATGTTCCAACTTCCATACCATGTCGACGGATAGTTTTCACTAATTCTGGGAGCTTGTTAACCTTAACAGGCTTATTAATAATATTGTCTAAAACCCATTGATTTCCAGATTCGATTGCAATGTTCACCCGATAACATCCTGATTTCTTCATCTTGCCAAGTATTTCATCATTCAGCAACCATGGAGAAACCCCATTAGGCGTATCCCAAAAAAGGTTAAAACGGTCTCCTATCGCATCAAACAGATCGCCTGCACGCCGCTGCTTAGCAATAATCTGATCGTCCTCAAAAAATATCTCATCAATATTGTATTTATTCTTCAGTTCATCAATCTCAGCCAACACATTTTCAATTGAACGCATGCGAGGTTTGCGA
>JAJDBH010000108.1 GCA_029261455.1 Nitrospinaceae bacterium | reverse complement strand
TGTGTAAAAAATACTTTTACGCCAAGCCGTCTTAACAACTCTGCCCACGCAAGACTTTCAAGGTTGGAACCCGCAATCAACAAGCTTGACGGAAGCTCATCCAAATCCCAAAGAGCCTCACTCTGCATAATCAATCCAGTTTCAAAAGGGAAAGAGGATAAAGGTATTGCCGTTGAGCCTGTGGCGACAAGAACATTTTCGCAAGGGTACTCAACCGGTTCCTCAGCTGTGATAATGATGACTCGATTCGGGTTTCTGACCTTTCCATACCCTGAAATAAACTGAACCCCAAGCCGGTTTAAATCCTCCACCCAAAGATCTGACTTCTCTTTTGCCTGTTGCTCCACCCGTTCTTTCAACTCTGCCCATGCGGGCAAATCCTCTCCCGGTGCAATATTGTTGAGTTCCTGCAAAAGAATTTCTGGTCCTTTAAAAACTCCATGCCCACCAGGTCTTCCCGGATCAACAATCAAAACTCTGGCACCCAGCGACCCAGCATATTGAGCGGCTGAAAGACCGGAAATCCCACCACCCAGAATTATCAGTTCAAATGGTTTCATTAATTCAGCAAACCTCTTTTAATGTGAATTGAGTTCCCATCGTACCCGATCTCTTTCATATATTGAAAGCAGCAACGACTACCAGGAGAACCAGACCGACCGAGGCCAAAATAGCATGGAGGGTTTCATCGACTCTCCGTGTCAGTGGAACGACTAACAAAAAATAGGTGAAGGCAAAGATCGCAAGAAAATCCAGATTTTCATTATAGAAAGACATCACCATGAAAAATACAAACGTAAACATAACCAGCAAATACACCGTACGATGAACCCGATACAAGCGTTTCCGTTTATCCCTTGGCAACATGGTAACCCCAACCATAATATTCCCGATGACCAGTAGAATACAAAGGAGCAGAGCAAGAAAGCCCGGTTGTCCAAATAAATCCCCTAAGGTTTGAGGCTGCATGCGGCATCCAAAAAAATAGAATTATTCACAAAACCCTCTCGATAAAAGCTCAACCTTGAAACGTCATCATCTAGTGATGTATCATGAATTCCTATGTCGAATGAACAAGAAAAAAACAAATCAGAAGATTTACCCAAAGAGGATGAAAAGGAAGAGGCCAAAAAATCGGATTCCCGGGAACCTTCCAAAAAAAAATGGGAGCTGGCACCCCGCACAGGCCAACGGCATGCAAATCCTTTTCAAAGAAAACCAAAATAATTTTTTGCACGTATCTTTTCAAAATGTCCCGAAAGTTTCCTGTTCAGTCATTTAGTCGGATCCTTATATTGCCGGTGTCTCTACAGAGTCAGAAATAGGTCTTCTATCTTTCCCAATTTCGGAGAAACCTCATGCCAAAACCCGCCTACCAGAGAAATAGTCTTGTTCTAAGAAAAGGACCCAATCAAGGGAAAAAAACTCTCGTGCGCGAATTACAACGAGACCTCCGTGCCCTGGGATATCTTAGAAAAGGCATCGACGGCCAATTTGGAAGCGGCACAGAGCGAGCTCTGAAAGCACTGCAGCATGATCTGCTTCACAACCACGGGAACAGCACACGCAACGATGGCGACGCTCCCATTGCTATGGGTGATTTTAATCACGGTCGGGTAACTAACATCAGCGGTGAATGCGACAACCAAACGGCAGGCTGTATCGGTGACCTTCTCGCTTGCGAAGATTTCCCCAAAATACCGAGTGTAGAAAATCCAAGAGAAGAAAACAGACAGATTGTCGAAAAAATGGCGGCAATGAAAAGCAAAACCGTTCCAATCCCATTTCTCATGGCCATCCTGAAACAGGAATCAAACCTGCAACACTATAATGTCCCCAGAGGAAATGACGAAGATACTTTTGTTGTGGTCGGACTCGACACCAATGCTTCAGAAAAACACATCATCACATCGCGTGGATATGGCTCGGGACAATACACTCTATTTCATCATCCAGCCACCCCTAAGGAACAACAGGATTTTATTGTCGACTGGAAAAAAAATCTCAAGCACGCCATAAAAGAGTTGCGGTACAAATTTGATCATTTTGTGAATGGTAAAACAGGCAGCACCCGGGCGGATGATCGGCAGGTGGAATTCGGCAAGGGTCCCTTAAGACTCTGCAAGTATGGAGAAGATGATCCGCGATATTTAAGGGATTGTCAGCAGTGTGCAGTCGACGTCGGGAGCCGGGATATCAAGGACGGCGTTACCAAATTGCATGGCGGGACTTCGCATGTCTTCAAACCAACGCAATACTATAAAAGCGCCAACTACAGCGGGATTCCCGTACGCAAAAACTTTGAATGCGACTGGCCTTATGCGATTCGGAGGTACAACGGTTCGGGAATAAACTCCTACCATTATCAAGCAAGAATTTTAAGAAACCTGATCCGGCTTAAGTAGCGAATAAGAGCGCCAGCTTAGACCACCAGGCCTTTTTTCATTAATGCCTGATGTGCTTCCTCAACGGTGTTCGAAGCTTCCTGCTCCCTCCCCCACTCCACCAGATCACGTAAACCCTCTTCCAGGCTGATCTGCGGTTCGAAGCCCAGTTCCTGAATCTTGGATATGTCTGCGTAACAATCCCTGATATCACCCGCACGAAATTTATTGATGATCTCGGGCTCCAGGTCTTTACCATAGAGCCGGATGAGCGTACGCGCTAATTTCACAATTGAGTTGGGCCGTCCGGTGCCAATATTGAAAACACGGGAAGGGGCATCCTGATGCTCCAGCAAGAGTAACTTGCCGCGCACCAGATCTTTGATATGAATAAAATCGCGCTTCTGCCGACCGTCCTCGTAAATTAAAGGCGACTGCTCATTTTTAATAGCGGAAGAAAATATTGCCGCCGCCCCTGTGTACGGGTTGTTCAAACTCTGGCGAGGACCATAGCAATTAAAGTAACGGCAGGCGACTGTTGGAATGTTATAGGCATCGCCCAGCATCAGGGAATATTCCTCCTGATCCTTCTTG
>JAJDBH010000107.1 GCA_029261455.1 Nitrospinaceae bacterium | reverse complement strand
ACTCGCCTTTTTTCCAGCGATCCCATATCTCTTGTTTCTGTGCATAGGTGTATTTAATTCGGGTTCTGTAGGCCATTTACAACACTCCATCTTTTTATTTAAGATTATAGTGTTGCGTTGACCGGTTGAGAACGCCGCCAATAGCAGACGTTAATTACCAATATACAGGATCATTAAATTCCTTAACACATTTAGGTCGCTCGTTGATTGTTGGAATGGGCTCTTTACTTAAGGACTGGCCAAGCCAACCTTCTGGCATTGAAAGCTTCAGCGGGGCCTGGATAACATTTTCAGACAGGGTTTGAAATCCTACCTTGAAGTAGAAAGAAGGATCACCATAAGTGATAACTACAACCGCAGATCGTTTTGTAATCTCATAAAGACCATAATTAATTAGTGCCTGTCCAACACCTTTCCCTTGATGCCGAGTGCTAACTGCAACAGGAGCAAGCATATAAACCTGGATAGCCTCATTAAATCGAAGACGAGTAAAGAAAATAGCTGCAATGATTGATTCTTCTTCATATGTTCCGAAACAGATAATTTCCTGATTGTCGATTCCTGAAGATAGCTCTGAGGCAAGATTCCCAATCAATCTACCTTCTTTTTCTCCTTCAGATGAGGTGAAAACAGAGGTAAAAAGATTAGTTATTTCCCGATGGCTGTTTTTATCGAGAACCTTGTGATTCATTCTTTATCCTTCAGTGCGATTTCACTCAGAAGCTTTAGAAAATAGTAGTGTGATGATGGAGACCTGTTATCAAGATAAAACATTCTATGCTTCAATGTCCGCTTTGGGTCAGTAAGCGTCAGTTCAAATGTCGACTGAAAAAGAGATGGGCTCAGTTCTTTTTGTAAGCTCTGTACATGCCAATGGTTACTATTAAAGCTTATATAGACTAGATAATTCCAACTTAATTTAACGTCACATCTCCACAGCAACGTTTATATTTTCGTCCTGAACCGCAAGGGCAGGGTTCATTGCGACCAACCTTAGGAGTTTCTCTTTTAAAAGTGTTTCCTGCTTTGGCTGTCATACGTCGATGAGGTTCAAAGTATTTATTACTACTCATTGCTCCAGTGGCTAGTCCCATAATTAATTGTTCTCTACGTTCTTCGCTGATAGGTTCTTTGTAGGGACGCATTTCAGGATCAGGGTCATTTTCATGGGCAAGAGCCATAATAGGAACCAATGAACCACCATTTTCCTCGTCATCAGATAATTCAGCCCAGTCTTCCTGATGAATTTGCATACCTCTAACAAATCCCTTTGCCCAGTCATTGCCTTTGGCATTACCATCAGAGTCTTCTAACAGGATTGGTGAAAATACTTCGTCAGCATCTAATTTTCTTGCAACCGTATTCCAGTGTCGCATTAGTAGAAACATGAAATCTTGCGTATCTTGATCGTTGCTGAGAGCTTCATTGGCAGGTATACCTTGATCACCCCAAATTGCCCTTAGATAAATATTAGGCTGAGTCATTTCTGGTGAACAAATCAAAGCAGTGAAAAGACCATCCACTCCTTCAAGGTTCATCACATCCTCTTTCTCAAACTGTTCAAGAATGGATTCTAGTTTGTCGTATTCTGTTTCGCTGAGAGGAGTATCCATAATATTTGGCTCGTTATGTTTCTAATAAATAAATGAAGTCGCAGCCAGAAATGGACATTATTGAAGACAGAGAAAATGGGTGTCTTGTCCAATTTGAGTTAGCTTAATTGCAGGTAAAAACTCTACCCAGATATTAAATATGGTTAGAAATCATTAACTTGAAATACCTTTTGATTCCAAAAACTCTGGCGAAATATCTGCATTTTTTCTTCCCACAACGGCAAAATAATATAGAGGTTGGCCATCGATTGACAATCTATGTCTGTATCGTTCGATGTGGTAGATATCAAGATATTTTGAAAAAATCAATTCTCTTATCAATGTAGAAAACCCGGTTTTATCGTTTAGGTCCAGGAATGTATCCTTAATATTGAATGCTACCCATCCCTCATTGCTGATAATATTGAATGCATTTATGAATGCTTTCGTTGGAATATCGCCAAAACCAAGTGCCGCAACAGTCACCATACAATCGCATTGCCAAGATTCTATCTCTTCTTTCTTTTCGTCACTTAGTGCGCAAAAATCCTCAACATAATAGGCGTCATATATTCCCGGTCTATCGCGAATAAGGGCATCGTAAGCTTCTGGAATAATATCTATTCCTATTAATCGTGATATGCCATGTTTTTTTAGTTCCTCACCCATCATGCCATTGCCTGCGCCCAAATCCAGCACTCGAAGTTCAGTGAAATTATCTACAGACTGCTTTATAGCTGATTCAAGAATAGAGGTCACTTTGTTTGGAGATGTACATTTCAGGCGATCGTAAAATATTTGTTCATACAAACCTGGCACCTGATAAATCTCATCGTAGTCATGGAACTTTATCTTTCTCTTTTTACTTGTGCCATGAAGGTAAAAATAGCTTTCATCTTGATTGCTATCCAATAATTCTGTTCTTGGAAACTGTATTCTATGTCTCTTGTTCATAACTTCCTCAAAATGATTTGAATATTTTTTACGAACGCTTACAGGCGTCCCACTTATTTTTCGCGTATTAAAAAGAAAACCCCCTGGCCCATAAAGGACCAAGAGGTTTTTTAATTGATCTATACAGGATAAAGGCTTTCATAGCCACCGGTCGTTAACCAGTTATGCGGATGGAAGTTCCCCGGGAGGCACTTCATCCTCTTCCTCTTCGAAGAAATCATCTTCCTCGTCGTCGTCATCATCACCGATCAATAGATTTTCGTCATCAACCCTGAGTTCTTCAAACTCTTCTTCCTCTTTTTCTTCTTTCGGATAAGGAAGTTCGTCCCAGACCACAATGCGAGAGTTGCCCCGATCACAGATAAACAGCTTAAATTTAGGCTGTGGTACTTCGGGTTCGCTATCTTCGGTTGCTGCTAAAGAAGAGTCCTCGTTGTCATCATCGTCATCAGGCATGGGGATGCCGCGAAACTCTTCCTCTTCTTCTTCCACATCGATCAGCAACAAACCATAGGGGTCGTTCAATGTGCAATTGGAGGCTTCATCCAAACCACGGTTCACACCATTTTCAGTAAAAGTAGCCTGACCGATCACCAAGTCAGCAGGTTGTCCATTTTCGGTGGGGAGTTCTTTCCAATACAAGACACGGTTGTTACCGGTGTCTGAGACAAACAGTCCCGCTTCGCCAAAAACAACTTCAGTGGGGAAATAGAAACCATCGGCGGAAGGACGATGGTGACCATTACCTCGGTTCGGCTCGCGGCTGAAAAAATCTTTTTGTCCAATCACCACATCAGCGGCAACCCCTGTTTCTCTAGGAATTTTATTCCAGATCAATACCCGGTTGTTACCCTGATCCACCACGATCACTCGCTCACCCTCGGCATCAAAGTGTACGCCTGTGGGAAAACTGAGAGAGTCTTGACCTACATTATCGAATTCTCCCTGATTGGGCCAACGTTCATCCATCCCCTTTTGTCCCAGGGAAATGTCCGCATTCCAACCATCACTAAAAGGGATTTTGTTCCAGATTAAAACCCGGTGATTGTCTTTATCAGCAACAAGCACATGCTGACCATCGCCAGAGTGAATGCCCATGGGGAAGAACAAAGAACCGGAACCGACAAATCCACGTCGGTTGGCTTCGTTATCATCGAAGTTGTCCTGTCCAAGAACCAGGCTCGGAGCCTCACCATCGTCGGAAGGAATACCACTCCACCTCAATACCCGATGGTTACCACTGTCCACCACATAAAGTTTTCCATCAATCACTTCAAGACCGGCAGGTTGAGAGAGAGTGTCTTCTTCCGACTTACTGATGGTGAAACCATCCAAACTTTCGTCACCCAACCCTGAGGTCATTTCATCCAGAGTTGTGGTCATGCCACGGTTTTCAAGACAGTCGGCAAAATCCTCCTGCCCCAGAACCAGTGAAGACGGCTCACCATTTTCTTCAGGAAACGACTCCCAAATTACAACTCTATGATTACCTCTGTCAGAGACAAACAGCATATCGCCATACACTGCGACATATTGAGGCTCACAAAGCGTGTTGTCACCAGGGTCATCTGCCCCTCGATTAGCTTGGGACATTGAGAAATCCCCCTGACCAATAACCAGAAAAGCACCTGTTTCTGGTGCTTGCTCAACTATAACCTCGTCCTCTTCGTCTAACTCATCCAATTCATCGACTTCATCCAATTCCAGTTCGTCGTCTTCGGATACACCCAATGAATCCTCGGTATCTTCCATTTCTTTATCTTCTGACATGAAGCAATTCTCCAAATATATAGATTACCAATCCAAGCTTTTTATAATTCTGTAGTGCTGCCTGCAATCACTCATTACAAGTGAGACAGGTAGCAATATTTCAATACCCTTCAGACATAAAGGCAGAGTATCACAATCCGAAACAACTCTTACCAGCCTGACAAATTACTACCAGCAGTTCTGCTGGTCCTCAGGGTAACTCCAGAGCCTTAAGTCTTTGCCACATAGAAATGACTTTTCGACCATTGCGATCCTGATGTTTTCCGTCCCAAATCGCGAACGCCACCAATATGGGGTTTTCCTTTATAAATTTTATATCCCATTTATTCAAAGAATCCAAGGTGCGAAAGAATACCACGGTCCATTTCCCATCTTTCCAAACCCCTTTGCCCAGCACATTCTGCTTGGTTTGAGGCTGAGGCGTCAGCGTTCCGAATCCTTCTGCGTTCAACTCTTCAACAGGAACATCCCGGAATGGATTAAGCGCATCGACCGGATTGACTTCGCCCCCGAAAATCATGGTATCTAAATCCAGACCCTTGGTGGCGTATTCAAGCTTTTCCTTGGTTTCAATTTCTGTCTGCCAATCTGCCCGCCACTGCCAGATGTTAACAACTTTGCCCCGGTTTCCCATGCCAAAGAACGGCTCATTGTGCCCATGCTCGTGCAACAACACATCGCCCAAGGCAAACTCCATGGCAATGGCATCTTTAAAATCCTGATGTCGGCTCGAAGTCCGGTCTGGATTAGAATCTTCCCACACCAGTCGGAAAGCTATTCCTTCATCATTCACAACGGACTGAAACTGAACCTGATCTATCGGGTCCCTGCGCGCATTCAGTGGAATCGTATGTATGTTCTGAACCGGGACATTTTCCCACAATGGGTTATCCGGGTCCATATCAATTTCCTGATCAATCTGGTATGACGTCAGATCTATTTCATATTCTGCCGGTTTGTATTCCGCCTGCCTGATCTCAGATTCGATATAAGATGCGAGATTCCACCTCTCTTCATCGCCCAGATGATTGTACGATTTCATCGGGGTGCCATCGATCCCGGTTGTTAAAATCAGGAACAGGTCTTTCTTATCAAATCCAAATTTAAACGTATTAGGATCTGTCAGATCATAAACAAATACTCTATGATCCCAGATATCATATAGTTCAGCAGCAATGGGCCCATCACCCTTTAAATCTGTCCCGTGACAACGGGCGCAACGCATTTCCTGATAAACCTTCTTACCCTTTTCAATAGATTCAGGGGTTGATACAGGAACCGCTGTTATCGTTATTGCTTCTTTCGGTTTTTCCTTTTCAAACTTTTCAGAAAAAGTCTTTATATAAGCAACAACACCTGAGAGTTCATCTTCCTCCAGTGCCCCTCCCCATGAAGGCATGGAAGTACCTGGAACACCACGAGATATGGTCCGCTTTAGATCCTTATCCAGTGGAATAGAGCCGAATGGTGTGGTTCGATATTTAAACACACCTTGCCGAAAGTCTCGCGGCCAAGGGTAAAGATAGGCCATAGCCTTACCACCACCATTGCCATCATCACCATGGCAATACACGCACATATGCTTGTAAACCGTGGCACCCAGACGCAGAAGATCCTTCTCCTTACCGTGAGAGCCATGATTATTTTCTGCTGGCTCGTGGGCATGCAAAGGTGTTATTCCAAGCAAAGCTCCGCACAAGACCAAAAAGAAAATCAGGCCTTTCTGGTTAACGCACTCCCAGACTCGGTGTTGAAAGCGTATAAAGTTCTTCATTACCATTTAAACCATCTTCTGCGATATCCACCCAGATATTTTGGCAATTGCGTCTCGAATCAACACCCTTGCAATAAAAAAGCGGGTTGCGGCTGGTGAAAAATACTACCGGATGCGAAAAATAAACACTCAGGTTATCAAACTGAGCAATCTCAATAGCTTGTTCAATCGTAGTCTCTTCAGCCGAGGCCTTGCGGATCACTTTTCGAATGACCATATAATCCAGCTTACCGTCCCGGTCCAAATCGTAAAACGTAGAAATCAAACCAGGAACACTCAACGATTCCCAACCTCGATAGGAAGGATGTTTCCAACCAGGCTCTTTGGGAATCTCCAAGTTTGACAAACCAGGATCATCCTGCCCCCAGACCGAAACTGGTCCGAAAACAAATAAAATCAAGACAATGAGTAGAGTTAGCTTGCGCAATTTCCCTCCTGTTTCGACCGGGCTCAATCGAGCCATCCTACCTTCATTTATAAAGGTTTAATACATTTAACCTAACACATTTTGACCATCAATCAAAAACCTAATCCCCCCACTAACTTGGGGGCTTAACCACTTTGCATAGCTCTATTCCATTGCTTTGGGGACATCAGGGAAGATTTGAAAAACATCGTGCAGCTTCGCCATATCGAACACTTCTTTTGGAGAACCTTGAAGTCCGGCCAGAACAAACCGGCCCTCATCTTTAAACGTCTGATAACAATGAATAAAAACGCTGATGGTGGAACTGTCGAGATAAGTGACTTTTTCCAAGTTTATTATGAATTTATTAAATCCTCTATCCTTATATGCATCCACAAGCAGGTTGAGTTCTTGAGAATTATAAACATCCAGTTGACCTGCCAGATCAATGATGATGGTGTCTTTTTCATCTCTGCAATCGATATCGATTTTGCCCATCAACCCCAATATTTCTTTATGTATTTTTTCCATGAAAATAACCTTTAAATTGGAAAGTGCGAACGAAACCTAATGGCTTAAAACTGTTTTTCAAAACGTTTCGGGTCTGCACTGCGAGGCTCACAGTCTTGCCAATAACTTTTCTTTTCCGGCTCAATTTTTCGGGTTAAAGGATCCTCCCGAAATAATGAAGCCACCATACGAATTGGCGTGAACACAATAAAATACATCAGCGTCAGAAGCAGCTTGAAGTTAAAGTTCCCGATCACTTCCGCGAACTTCATCCAAGCTCGATAAACCCGTTCTAATCGGGCCGGTGCGAACAATCCCAATGTCAGAAAAAACAGAACCCAAACACCCAGAGCCATCGCCGCAGTATGCCAGGCCTTATAAAGAAAAACTGCCATAAAAAAGGAAAGCACCCCGGCCATCACCAAACCGTATTGTTTCAACTCTTTTTCAGTAGGATCAGAATGGCTCATCAATGTTAGCTCCAAAACTTTAAGAGGTTTAAACTATCAGAATCTGCTGCCTGCATAAAGAGAATTTAGTTCGACCTCACTAAGATCTCCGGCAGGGCCATCGTAAACTATTCGCCCTTCGCTCAAGGCTAGAATTCTTGAACCAAATTCTCGGGCCAGTGCAGGCAGATGCAGGTTGCATAACAGAGTCACGCCGTCTCTTTCATTAAACTCGGCCAGCAGTTCCATAATCTGCCTCGATGAAGCCGGGTCGAGACTGGATACCGGTTCGTCAGCAAGAATCAGTTCTGGCCCCTGCATCAATGCTCGAGCCAATCCCACTCGCTGCTGCTGTCCTCCGCTGAGTTCTTCCGATCTATGAGAGTGTTTATCTGCAAGACCCAGCCTATCAAGCACCTGACGGGAACGCGCCACATCTTCACCTGAGAAACAGTTCATCATCGAAGCTACAGATGAAGTCGAGGCTAATCGACCCATCAGGGCATTCGCTTGAACCGAGTATCGCGAGATGAGGTTGTACTGCTGAAAAATCATGCCCATCTTTTTCCTCAACTCCCTGAGTCGCCCTGCTGGAGCCTCGGTGACGTCATCCCCATCCAGAAAAATTTTACCGGAACTGGGTTCCACCAACCGGTTGATGCACCGCATGAGAGTAGACTTCCCCGAACCACTTTTTCCCAGCACCACTACAAACTCTCCCGACTCGATAGAAAAGGAAACCTCCCTCAAGGCGGCAGTGCCGTTTTCATAGGTTTTGCTGAGCCGATCTATTTTCAATATTGCGGTCATCGGCTCTTGTCACTCAGGTTCAAGTTCAGCAAACGACCTGCCTCCCGAACCGGGTCGAACAAACCGTCCAAATCGGTGAACCCACTAATACCATAAAGTTTTTTGAGAACCTTACTGCCCTCGGGGGAACGCGAAATTTTTTTAAGCCCTTCACGGATTTTTAATTTTAAATTTTCCGAAAGTTTTTTACGAACAGAGACTGTATCGTTGGGAATTTCTTTGGTGTATGCAATGACCTTGACCTTGTCAAACACATCCGGAAAAGTTTTAGCCACGGCGGAACGGGAACCGTCATAAGCCGCCCCACCATCAACCTCGCCTTTATAGATGGAGAGAACCACTGCGTTATGCGATCCGGCAAACACACTCTTCTTAAAAAAATGTTCTGGATCAACACCTTGGGAGAGGAGAAGGGTTTTAGGATATAAATGTCCGGAAGTTGAAGCCGGGTCGACAAAAGCAAAACGCTTGCCCTTCAAACCGGAAAGGTCCTGAATTCCACTATCCGCACGAACCATGATCTGCCCTCTATAAAATGGGCTACCAAACCTTTGAACTACCAATAATAGTTCTACTCCATACTTATCATGGGCCAAGACGTAACTGAAAGTCGCCAACCAGCCGACATCCACCTTCCCGGCACCCATCGCTTCAATAACCGCCGCATAACTGGTAGCGACCGAGGTTTTAAAATGGAGCCCGGTAGTTTTTTGCAGAAGCTGGCCAATTTCCTTCCCCCCCTTCAGAATCATCTGTGCATCTCCGGAAGGTACAAACATCATCCGCAGGGGATTTTCAGCACTGCCCAAAGATTGTGCTTCGGAAGCAAGGGGTAGCCAGAGCAGAAGAACTATTTGCAATAACGGAGAAACGCGAAGGGTGATCAAGAAAGACTCCGGAGAAGGTTTAAGTCAAGCCTATTATAGCTGTCTGATCTGAAAAAAATGGCACAAAAAAAGGGTAAGCCGCGTGAGCGACTTACCCCTTAAAAAAAACTAACCTTATTTTACAAAGGTGCTGCGGATATATTTAACAACATCCCATATTTCTTTGTCTTTCAAAGTTTTACCATGACCTACCATACCTGTACCCTTAGAACCATTTTTGATGATATGGAACATCTGGCCAGCAGAAACATCCTTCATAGTTGCTGCACAGGTAAAGTTACGCGGAGCAGGTTTCAGAGCTTTACCGAGTTTTCCACCACCATCACCCTTGGCACCATGACACATTTTACAAGCCATTGGCTTGGATTTCTTCTGGTAAATTGCTTTACCATTCGCCGCATCAGCTTTAGCTGTCATATCCTTTTTAGCAATACCGCCCGGAGCCGCTTTTGTTTTGCGCGGTTGCGGACATTTCGCAGCTCCAGCAAAAGCAGAACTAACTGCAACCAAGCTGAAAATAAACATTACACTTAGAATTAAAGCCTTTTTCATCTAAAAATCTCCTCATTTAATAGTGAGTTGAACCTAAACTTATCACTCCAAACTTAAAATCGGGCCCCACTGGTCAAACCATCCTATTCCACTCCAATTTTCGGAATTGAAAGGAACGATATCAGATCCAGAAACATTTAAATAGGGGTATTTTAAACTCGATTTATCATATAGTCACAGGGCTCATCATTTGAAGCTTGCTCCCTTCTTTTTTGGCAAAAGGGTCGGCCTTGCGCTAACAAAAGAAGTCGATCTTCAGCAGACTGAATATAAAGGCCTTACACTTTCTTCAAGCAATTTCTTATGCTTTTTTTAGGAGAGATAAAAACAGGCAGGAAAACGGCAAAAAAAAAGGGCAAGCCGCTTGACGCGGCTTACCCCCTTTTGAAAGCTAACTTTATTTTACAAAGGTAGTGCGGATGTATTTAACAACATCCCAGATTTCCTTATCGGAGAGCTTCTGTTTCGCCATACCGGTACCTTTAGAACCATTTTTGATGATATGGAACATCTGGCCAGCAGAAACTTTCTTCATAGTTGCTGAACAGGCAAAGTTACGCGGAGCAGGTTTCAGGGCTTTACCCAATTTTCCGCCACCATCACCAGCCTCACCATGACACATTTTACAGGCCATCGGCTTAGCAGTTTTATTGTAGAGTTTTTTACCGTTCGCTGCATCAGCTTTAGCAGTCATATCCTTTTTAGCAATACTGCCGGGAGCCGCTTTCGTTTTACGCGGTTGCGGACATTTCGCAGCTCCTGCAAAAGCAGAACTAACGGCAAACAAGCTGAAAATAACCATCACACTCAGTATCAAAGCCTTTTTCATCTAGCAATCTCCTCTTAAATAGTGAATTGAACCTAAAATTATCACTCCAACCTTAAAATCGGGTCTAGCTTGTCAAGTTACTAACGAACGTGAATAAGGCCAAACCAAAAAAATCAAAGCCTTAAACCCTTACCTGAAGATACATTCTACAAAAAACCATATTTGAAAAAAGAGCATCGCATTATAAGCCATTCCAATACCCTGTCAACAGAAAACTCCCCTCCTAAAAATGCGAGGAATACACCTCGACATTCGTCGAAAACTCAATCTTTTTCATCGGGTTTCTGGTCAACTATTATGTGTTTTTCTTTCCAATCTACCAAACCGCTAAGCAATTGAAAGTAAATTGATTTTATTGTTTTTTGGCCGTAGAAGCTTCCTCCATTTAGGCATTTCTCCTTGATAGCCCGACCTGAATCACGTATGATCCAAATCATAGCCAATACTTAATTCAGAGTCTTTAAGGGTTTCAGGATGTAAAGTTCTTGGAACTTGGCTGTTACGACAGTGGCCCTATATATGGGGCTTCAAAGCAATCCGTTTTGAGGGGGCCTTCTTCTTCGATTAAGTTCCGAAGTTGTTTGTTTTAAAAGCCCTCATATAATATCCCTCTCCATAATAAGCGTTCTCTCTGCTTTTCAACTTTGAAAAGTGTAGGGGGCTTTTTGGGTCGGATGCGGCGGATACAGGCATTTGAGATCATCAAACCTGTCGGAAATCAGTAACTTAATAATTATTAATTATCTCATGTGGGGGTGATGTATGAATGTTTTATTTAAACACCTCAGTCCAAATAAGAAAAAACCCAAGTATTTAACCAAACTGGACCAGATTCCTCAGCTGTCGGATTCTGAAAAGCAGGAAATGCAAAAGGTTAACGATAAGTTTGTATTCCGCACTAATGATTACTATCAGTCTCTGATTGACTGGGATGACCCTAATGACCCGATCAAGCGGATCATTATGCCGGATGTTCAGGAGCTCAACGAATGGGGTGAACTGGATGCCTCCAACGAGGAAAAATACACCAAAGTTCGTGGCTTAGAACATAAATACACCTCCACGGCTCTTCTTTTGGTCAACGAGGTCTGCGCCGCCTATTGTCGGTTCTGTTTTCGCAAGCGCCTGTTCATGAATGAAAACGACGAGGTGACCAAAGATATCTCTGAAGGAATTGAGTACATAAAAAATAACAAGGAAATCAACAATGTGCTACTGACCGGGGGCGATCCTCTGGTCCTGTCCACCAGTAAGTTGGAACCCATCATCAAGCAAATTCGAGAGATTGACCATGTTCAGATTATTCGTATTGGAACCAAGGTCCCTGCATTCAATCCTTTCAGAATTTTGAACGACCCGTCTTTATTGGAAATGTTCAAAACCTATAGCACGAACGAAAAGAAAATCTACATCATGGCCCATTTCAATCACCCGAGGGAACTCACTCCGGAGGCGATTGAGGGACTGAACCTTCTGATGAAATCGGGAGTATCGATGGTCAACCAAACCCCTTTAGTGGCGGGAGTTAACGATGACCCCGACGTACTGACGGAGTTATTTTCCAAGCTTTCTTATATTGGTGTTCCTCCCTATTATGTCTTCTTGTGCCGTCCTACTCTGGGTAATGAAACATATTCTGTATCCGTTGAACGTGGCTACGAAATATTTGAAAAAGCCCGGACCCGTTGCTCGGGCCTGGCCAAACGCGCGCGCCTAGTCATGTCGCATGAATCTGGGAAAATTGAAGTTGTTGGGATGACTGAAGAACAGATTTTTTTCAAATATGCCCGGGCAGCAGAAAATGACAACAACGCCCGTTTCATGGCCTTTTATAGAGACCCCAAAGCCTGCTGGTTTGATGATTACCGAGAAGCGCTGGACGAGTTTTCCTTGTTTTCCGAAACAACTAAAGCTGGTTGCGTTTAGGTCTCCGAGACTTGTAGGTTAGCACCTGAAGCAAAAAAAACACAACCTGCCTGCTATAAAAACCTAACCCTAAGTCCAAATGGATGCCGCTCTATTTCTTTTAATCATGCTGGCGTTTCTGAGTGTCGGGAAAACCGTCACCAGAAAGATATGGCATTTGGACTTTGCCAGTCCGGCCGAGGAATTTGTTTTTTCTTCTGCTTTAGGTTCTATCATTGCCTCAGTGATGGTAACCGGACTGGTATTTACCGGACATGCCTCCTCATCCGCATGTTGGGCCTTGCTAGTCATCTTACTTGCCCCCGGTCTAGGCTTTCTTAAGGAACTCAGGCAATGGGAATTCAAAGAAAGCCTGACTTTTTTTCCATTATCCCCACTAAAGACTTCTGTCCAGATTGTTTTAGGAGTCCTTGTTCTATTGTCATTGAGTCTCGCTCTGGCCCCGGCATTTGCCACTGATGCGTTGGTATACCACCTAGCGGTGCCCAAGGCCTATCTTGAAGCTGGTGGTCTCATCAACCTGCCTAATAATGTTTTTTCTTTTTATCCACAGCATGCAGAGATGCTGTACCTATTTGCCTTAGCTTTGGGAACAGACCACTTAGCTCAATTGACAGGACTGGGAATCGTCTTCCTTCTTCTAATCGCCATGCACCAGTATTACCGGCAGAAAGGTTCCGCAACATACGCGCTTCTCGTTCCTGCAGTGTTTCTTTCCACCCCTGCTTTTTTCACCGTTGCCTACTCAGCCTATGTTGACCTGCAAACAGCGGCTTATACTTTTATGGCTTTCTATGCCTGGGAAAACTGGAGGAGCCGAAAACAAACCGGCTGGTTTTATATGATGATCCTATTTGTGGGCACGGCTTTGGCCACCAAGCTCACAGCCGTAATTGCTTTACCCATTGCTTTCCTAGGTGTTGCCTTACAAAACAACACATCTCCTGGTAAAATTTTGGGTCAATGCCTCCTTCTTGCATTGGGTGCCCTGCTTTTTATTCTGCCGTGGTGGGGAAGAAACTATTTTTTCACCGAAAATCCGTTCGCCCCGTTCTTCATGCAACTATTTGGGGGAGATCAGGGCATGAACTGGGACCTTGAACGTTCCCTACAACATTTTCTATATTTTTCTTCCTATGGAATGGGGCATGGAATTCTAGATTTTTTATTGTTACCTATCAACCTTACTTTTTTTGGGCAACCTCATTCTCTCAGGTTTGATGGTCAGATCGGCATTCTATACTTCCTGCTTCTTCCTGCTCTTTATGGCCTTCGGCGACAGTCCATGCCTATGGTCATCACGTTTTTAATATTCATGGTGTTCTGGTTCACCCAAACCCAGCAGGTCCGTTTACTGGGAACCCCTTTTGCCTTTCTTGTCATTTTGTCAATAAAGGGATTGGAAGAATGGTTTTCCTCAGAATCCGCCAAGGTCGATAAACAAGGGAAAAACTTTTTGCTCGCCATCCTGGTGCTTGGACTTATATTCAACACTTCCCTGATCGCAAAAGCTTGGGCTCGAATTCAGCCTTTGCCCTATATATTTCAGAAAGAAAGCCGAGAGCCTTTTCTGATGCGACAACTCCCGTCCTACCCTGTCTACCTTTCAGCCAATCATTTGGTCGGTCAGGATGAAAAAATCTTATTGGTCTATATGAGAAACTTTGGCTTTCTTATGGACAAACCATTTTTCAGCGATTCTGTTTTTGAGAACCACACCTTGAAAGAAATTATCGACGAAGAGGTTTATGCCGGGGATATAATCAACAGGTTGAAATCCATGGGCATCACCCACATCCTGTTCAATCATAAATTTGTTTTCGGGAATTACTCAGCATTTTCACCAGGAGAAAAGGGAATCCTGAAAAACTTTCTATCCCGCCATGCCCAGCGCATACTGGTAAAAAACGAGTTTTTCCTGTACCGCTTTATGCTAGACTTGGACACTGGAAACCCGAATAACACATCAGGCCTTATATCCATTCCCATGAACCATTAAAGAATTGATATCAGGCTTTTATATTTCAAGGATAATAGAATATGGAGCGGCTAGCTGGCAAAAACATACTGATCATCATTCCCAAAGACTATTATATGGAGAGCGAGTTCGATCCCATTCTCGAATCTATGGAATCGGAGGGAGCCAATGTTTTAGTCGCTTCCAACAAACTGAAGGACGCCGTAGGAATGAAAGGTGGAAAAACCACTCCCGATGTCCTGATTGTTGACGCGATAGAAGGCATCACTGGTGACAGTTATGTTTCTTCCGGGAAAGGGGTACGCCAGATTAAAGGGGTTTTTCACGGAGTCATACTCATAGGTGGGAATGGAGCCAGGTCTTACCTGTGGAAAGACGAACTTCTGCGTCTCCTGATCAACGACCGTCACCATTCCAACATGGTGCTCGCGGCCATCGGTAGTGCCGTCCCCAGTATGGGGAAAGCCGGACTCCTGCAAAGTCTCGAAGTCACCACCGAACCCGGCAACAAAAAAGCCATCGCTGCCTTGGAAGATTCCAAAGCAGTTTATGTGGACGAGCCAGTGACCGTCAGCAATCGTATTTTCACAGTACGTGACGCAAGTGCTATTCCCGAATTTTTAGATCCGTTTATAGAAGCAGTGGCGAAAACACAAAAAAAATAAACCCCTCTTTTCAGCCTTGTCCCCGTCTCTCTTCTTGAGTTCGGATGATTTTCTGTCTGAGCTTGATCGCATCGGTCAGACTTTTGACAATACGGTCATTAGAATCCGGGAAATGCAGTTTCTGATTAAACTCATCCAGTGAATGGGTCTCAAGCAACTTGGCAAACGCTTCGTCCACAAAAGGCCGGGTCATCTGCACCACACCCTCAAAGTAGACAGAAATTTTTTCGTACTTGTCCCAGTTATCATTAATGAGGCTTTTAATCGTATCCCCTGCAGGCTCCCCGTCCTCCGACGTTCTTCCCGCCGGAGTCGAGGTGCCCATTATTTCATAAACATTAACTTTAAATTCGCCTTCCATATCTACCTTACTTTTAAAGGGGGAAAGTTCTCTAGTTGTTGACCATTTTAACAGACTTCATTTCCACTTTATCGTCCGGGTTGTCGCGAGAATCACGCGGTACACCGACGATCTTATCGACAACTTCCATTCCCTTAGTCACCCGACCAAAAACAGTATATTGGTTGTCAAGAAAAGCCGAGTCCTTAACAACGATGAAGAACTGCGAACCCGCGCTATCAGGGTCTTGAGACCGCGCCATTGACAGAACTCCCCGGCTATGCGGCGTGCTACTGAATTCCGCCTTGATCGTGTAACCTGGACCACCCATTCCGTGCATGGAACGATCATCACTCTTGGTATTAGGATCTCCACCCTGAATCATAAATCCAGGAATCACTCGATGGAACGTGGTGCCATCATAAAAGCCTTTGCTGGCCAGGTCCTTAAAGTTTTTAACATGCCCTGGTGCTACATCATTCAATAGCTCCAGCTCAATGTCTCCAAACGTAGTTTCGATCACTGCAACTTCATTGGACTGTGCGGCAGTTCCTGTCATCAGGACACCCATCAATCCTGCAGCAATTCCTTTAAT
>JAJDBH010000106.1 GCA_029261455.1 Nitrospinaceae bacterium | reverse complement strand
CAAGCTAATCTATTTCGTAAGGAACGGAGCCAATATATACCGCCTCCACCGCCGCCGCCACCTCCACCTCCAGCACGCCCGGTAGCACCTAAACCGGCTTTGCCACCTCCGAATTTAGTTTTAAAGGGGGTTTTAATGCTTGGCGGCACAAAAATTGCTATTTTAAAGGGTAAATATTCCACCCTTCAAGGTGGGAAGGTCGTAAAAAAAGATGTGAAGAAAAAGGGCTATTCCCTGGGGCAAATCGTGGGTGACTTCGAGTTATCAGAAATTGAAAAGACCTGGGTCATTCTGGACGATAAAAAGGGCCGGAAGATACGACTAAAGTTGTCCACTCGCCCGGCAGACAAAGTGATTCTCCGGGATGGAACTGCCTTCTTTCAAAAAGACAAAAAATTCGACCCTAGAAAAACCAAAGCGGCCAGCACTAAGCGTAAACCGATCAGGCCTAAAGTAAAACGGGTAAAAGGGAAGTCTAAAAAAGCTCCTGCTCCAGCTCCAGTATTCAGGGTATCGGGGGCAAGAAGTCCCGCCCCAGCTCGAGTTCATATTTCAGGACAATAAACAGCTATGTTAAAAAAAACCGATCCAGTAGAACGCATTCTTCTCAGGCATAAGAAGATCTCCGAAAAAGCCCTGAGTGAAGTCAAAGCCAACAATCTGCACACGGGTAGCTATCTGGGTAAAACGCTGGCTGACCATGGTTATATTCACACACAAGCCCTGCTGGAAACCCTGAGCTCTGAACTGCGTCTGCCTTATATTAAGAAAGAGCAATACCCTAAATCAACTCTACCCGTTCAGGGCTTGACGATTACCGAAACTTTTTTACGGGAGAAAATCATTTTCCCGCTACAAATTAAAGACGACACGTTGATTTTGGCAGTTTATGACCCCTTCGACCTTTACACGATTGAAGACTTAAAAGTCTCGTTGGGGAAAAACATTCGTATTGTTTTAAGTAGCGAACAAGACATTCTCGCATCCATCGAAACTTTTTACGGAGAAGAAGGCGGTTCTGCCATGAACCGCATGGTCAGCGATATCCAGGAAGACGATATGCATGGGCTGGATTCTCTGGATGAAAGCACCGAACATATTCGGGATATGGCATCCGAAGCGCCGGTCATCAAACTGGTGAACCATATTATCAGTCAAGCCATAGAAGCCCGCGCCAGTGATATTCATCTGGAACCTTTTGCCGAAGAGTTGCTTCTCCGTTACCGCATTGACGGCATCCTGCACGAAATGGAACACCCGCCAAAACGTTTGAGTTCTGCTATCACCACTCGTATCAAGATCATGTCCAAGCTCGATATCTCGGAGCGGAGGTTACCGCAGGATGGACGCATCAAACTTAAAATTCTGGGCAAGGATATCGACATGCGTGTTTCCACCTTGCCTACATTGCATGGTGAAAGCGTGGTAATGAGAATCCTCGACCGGGGCAATCTGGTTCTCGAACTGAGCCATATGGGGTTTCCCGAAAAAGAACTCCATCAGATCCAGGAATTAATCCAAAAACCTTATGGAAAATTTTTAGTTACGGGCCCTACCGGTAGTGGTAAAACCACCACTCTCTATGCCGCCTTAAGCCAAATCAACAGGCCAGACAAAAAAATCATCACCATAGAAGATCCCGTGGAGTATCAAATGCGCGGCATCAACCAGATTCATGTCAAAGCACAAATAGGCCTGAACTTTGCCGATGGATTGCGATCCATCGTTCGTCAGGATCCTGATGTCATCATGGTTGGTGAGATCCGCGACCCGGAAACGGCTGATATTTCCATCCAAGCCGCGTTGACAGGACATCTGGTTTTCAGCACTGTTCATACCAATGATGCTGCGGGTGCTGTCACCCGGCTTCTGGATATGGGCGTCGAGAACTTTCTTTTGTCCTCAGCCCTCCTTGGAGTACTAGCCCAAAGACTCGTTCGGGTTATTTGCCCGAAATGTAAGGAGGAAACATCCCTGCCACCAACTCTTAAAGTTGAAATGGGAATTCAGGAGAAAGAGGATGTGAAAGTTTATCATGGCAAAGGTTGTAGTGCCTGTAGTCAGACAGGATTCAGAGGCCGATGCGGCATCTATGAGCTGTTGGTCATCGACGACTCAATCCGTGAACTCATCCTGAAAAAGACCACAGCACAAGCAATCTGCGATGAGGCCAGAAAAAAAGGGATGCGCACCCTGCGTGAAGACGGGTGGGATAAGGTGGTAAAAGGAATTACCACAGTTGAAGAAATTCTGCGTGTAACACTGAGCGATAGAAACTAATCATTCCTTACAAAGAGGGAATCATATAAACCATGACGGTTTATTCCTACAAAGCCACAGACAAAAGCGGAAAGTTCATTGAAGGAGATATTGATGCTCCCGATTATCAAGCCGCTATTGAGCACATCCGTCAACTCAATTATTTCCCGGTAAAAGTAGCCGAAGGAAAAAGTGCATCAAAAATTTCTGCAGGAATGAAGCTTTCCCTTCCGAGCTTTGGTTCTGCTGTTTCCACCAAAGACCTGATGACGATCACCCAGCAACTAGCCACTCTGGTAGATTCGGGACTCACCCTGGACGATGGACTTTCCACCCTAGTCAAACTGGCAGAGACCGAAAAGATTCGTTTTATTCTTTCAGACATTCGCAAGCGAGTTCACGCAGGGACATCTTTCGCCGATGCCTTGGCAGAGCATCCAGATGTTTTTTCAAAACTTTATATCAACATGGTCCGAGCCGGAGAAGCGGGAGGCATGGTCGGGGAAGCCTTATCGCGTCTGGAAATATTTCTGGAAAAATCGGTGACGCTCAAAAGTAATATTCAATCTGCCATGATTTATCCAGCTATTCTGTTTATGGTAGGTGCCTCTGCCGTGGTCATACTTATCACTTTTGTCGTGCCCCAATTTGCGAAACTGTTTGAGGACATGGGAGCAGCCCTGCCGCTTCCAACCCAGATTTTGATGGCAGCCAGCTCCCTGATCATTAACTATTGGCCGGCATTATTTTTGGCATTGCTAGCTGGTACAGGGGCCTTTAAGTTTTACACAAAAACCAACAAGGGACGGCTTTGGTGGGACGGTTTGCTTTTAAAACTCCCCTTATTTGGTCCTCTGATACGAAAAATCGAGGTTTCACGTTTTAGCCTGACTATGGCAACCTTGTTGAAAAGCGGTGTACCTGTCTTACAGGCAATGGGAATCGTTCAGTCCATTCTGATCAACAGGGTTGTTTCGGATGCAATCGGCAAACTAAGGCAGGCTTTGAAGAGGGGAAAAGGTTTATCGGGCCCACTTCAGGAGGCAGGAATTTTCCCTCCCATGGCAGTACAAATGATCACGGTGGGTGAAGCATCGGGTTCGCTAGACAACATGCTCACTCGGGTTTCCCATACTTACGACAAGGAAGTTGAGCAGGCGATCAAACAACTTATTTCCATGATCGAACCTATTATGATTTTATTTATTGCTTTAGTAATTGGGTTCATCGTCATTTCGATGTTGCTCGCAATTATTGGTGCTAACGATATTGTTTTTTAATCAACCCTAACCAAGTAAGGAAAACGTATGAAGGGCCAAACACAATCAAATAAATTCCGCCGCCTTAACGCGCAAGGCTTCACCCTTATAGAGCTCATGGTGGTAATGGTTATAATCGGCCTATTAGCGGCAACTGTTGCACCCAAGATCTTTGGTCGTGTCGATAAAGCCCGACAACAGGATGCTCAGGCTCAGATCGAACTTCTCGGTCAGGCTCTAGATCTTTATCGTTTGGAAAAGCACAAATACCCCACGACGGATGAAGGCCTTGAAGCCATTGCTCCATACTTGAAAAAAAGTCTTCCTAAAGATCCCTGGGGAGGCGACTACGACTATCAATCGCCGGGCAAGGAAGGAAGAGGCTATGACCTGATTTCTTATGGTGCAGACAAAACTGAAGGAGGTGAAGACAACGATATAGACATCGTTAGCTGGAAGAACTTTGAATAACAGCATTAAAGGGGAGCCTAATGGCTTCACACTTCTCGAACTGGTTCTCGTTTTATTTTTAATGAGCCTGATCGCTGGACTCACACTCCCCTTTGTGGCATCCACACTGGATCGCATCACACTGCAGTCCGAAGTTCGACAGATCGCTTCGGCGCTTCAATTTGCCCGTAGCGAAGCCATATCGAAAAAAACCTTGTACACCTTTAACATTGATATCGACGAAAACCAGTACTGGCTAGGCATACCCAAGCAAGAGGAAGTCACCCAGCCAAAACCGATTGACGAAACGGTCCAAATTCTGGACTACCAGAGCCCTGAAGAGACTCTGACCGAGGGAGCCTTCATGATTCTTTTTTATCCTAGAGGCAACTCCAGCGGGGGGACCCTTCGATTTAAATCTATTAATGACGAGGATGAGGAAAATATTTATGAGGTCATTATCGACCCCATTACCGGAAAGCCGAAAATTGAAAAGCTTGAGGAATGAACAAGGCTTCTCTCTTCTGGAGGTTGTAGTCGCCCTCACCATTCTGGCTGGGGGCTTTTTGACCGTACTCAACCTTTTTTCGGGGAGCGTCCTTTCGGTTGATTTCTCTGGTCAATATCTGAAAGCTGTCACCTTGGCGAACTCAAAGATAAATGAGTTGGAAATGTTGAGTTTTCAGCCCAGTGAATACTCCGGTAAATTTAACAGTGAAGAAAATTATCGTTGGGAAGTCGACATCGCCCCGCATGACTCCCCATTGAACGATCCCGGCTCCGGAATACAATTGCAAAAAGTTCTTTTGAAGGTCTCATGGGAGGATCGAGGTCAAACCCGCAATGTTGAACTGGCCACCCTTCACATGAAAGGCCAAACCTATCCAGCTTCAGACTCAAGCCTGGAAAAACTATTTTCAGGAGGGGCTTCCCCAGGGAGTTCAGGAGAGACCAGTGAAACTTCAGAGACTTCAGAGACTTCCGGTTCGTCAGAAAGTTCGGGGTCTTCAGCATCAAGCAACGTTTGTGGGGCAAATACTGAGGTTAGCTCTCCCTCTGTTACTTGTTCTGAAGGTCAAACATACCTTTTTGGAGCTGGGTGCGTGACTCCATGAAAAAAAAATATCTCAAGGTATTGATGAAACCTTCTTTCAAAAACCAAAAGGGATTCACCCTACTCGAACTGATTTTAGCAATGTCAATTGTCGCTATCATTGTCGCCTTGGGACTGGGGGGGGTCCGGCTAGGTATCTCCGCTCGAGACGTGGGAGAACAAAAGGTAGAAACCTTTCAACGTTTGCGAATTATCAGTGAACAGCTCAAACAAAAACTTCAATCGACTTATCCGGTATTTGTCAGCCAGAAAGATGGAGTCCCCGGTGTCATCATCCCTGACTCGTCAAAAAGAATTCTGGCTTTTGAAGGAAACACAAACTCCATACGTTTCGTCACTTTCGCCACGCCCATGACCGCATCTGATCCAACAACCTTGACACATGAGGTTAAATTTTATATTGGCGAGCACCCGGAAACCGGTCAGAAAGGAGTCATTTTGATGGAGCGTGACGTTTCTAATGGAGATGTCTTTTCCCGGATCGATCCACGTTCCGATTCTGTTCGCTATTTTTTACTGGCTGAGAACGCGGCTCAAATGAAGTTCCGATACTACCAAATGAAAAAATTGCCGCCTCTGGAGGTAGAAGGAAGGGATAAATATGCCCTTCAATTTTCCGGACAATGGGTCAACCGGATATCTATAGAAACTTTTAAGCAGAGCCAAGCCAGCTCCAGTCAGGCTAACCCAACATTAGAATTTGAAAAAGCCAACAAAATATCGCTTCCCAGGGCCGTAGAGATCACAATTGGAGTGATTCCTCAGCCTAAGCCGGGGGAAGAAGTTGAGCATGAAGGACTGGAACCTGTTTTTTCACCTCCAATCATTGTTTTACTGAATTCTGGAATGGAATTTGCAAGACCTCTTGTAGAAAAGGAGGGCTGACAATGAAAAGGCTTAATTCCAATCAAAGCGGCATTGCCCTGATGATCGTTTTATGGGTTCTTGTTCTGCTAATGGCATTAGCAACAGAGTTTGCTTTCTCAATGAAAATGGAAGTCAACACAACTCGAAACTATAAGGAAGACACTGAGAGCTACTACCTAGCCAAGGCCGGACTCAATCTGGCTCTAGCAGAATTGCTCAAAGATGCTAGTTTTCATTCCATTCATAATGAATATGGATGGATCTCCGGGGCAGGAAAACCGGCAAAGACTCCATCTAGTGATGACGGCAAGGCACCAGCTGGAGGTGAGGGGAATTTTGACATCGTCAATAGAACCGACATCGGATTGGAAAATGGAACCATCACTTACAACATTCAAGACGAAAATGGGAAAATCTCCATCAATTCGTCCAGCAAGATCACACTCAATAAACTCCTGGCTTATTCCGGTGTTAAGGAAAAGCTTGTTCAGGATACCATTTCGGATTCGATTCTCGATTGGATTGACTCAAATAAGAACCACCGTATAAACGGTGCAGAAGATGCTTATTATCAGACCCTGAGCCCATCCTATTACGCAAAAAATGGGAAAATTGAAACCCTTAGTGAATTGTTGAAAGTCAGAGGAATCACCGAAGAAATTTTTTACGGCTCCTCGGGGGAGGATGGACAGTATAAAGGTATTGCCCAGTATTTGACCGTTTACAAGTTTTCGTCGACAAACCCAAATACCGCAAGTGAAGAAGTGTTAAGTATCATCTATTCTCCTGAGGAAGTGGCTGAAATTCTTAAAAACAGAGAGGAAAAAGGGTATCACTCCAATACTATCTCAACTTTTTTCAGGATCACATCCACCGGGAAAATACAGGGAAGCAGGACAGAACACACCCTGGAAACAGTTCTCGAAAAAACTGGATCAGGGATCAGCGCAAGCATGGTCACTCATTATTGGAACGATAACGTCCTAGACTTATGAAATCCATATTCACAGAAAAATCTTTAGGAATAGATATCCGCGAGAAGTCTGTATCGCTGACTCTACTCGGAAAAAAATTGCGCGCAATTGAAGTTCTAGCTGAGCAAACAATTGCATTGAAGCCCTTGATAGGTAAAGACGAAAAGGCAGAAAAACATTTCCTCAACAAGGTCAACCATTTCATTACAGAAAACAATGTATGGCCAGAGGCAGTGGTCGTAAGCCTACCCAGAGGTTATGTCACTTTTAAAACTTTTGAACTTCCTGCTCCAGACCTTGAGTCAGCCCATTCCATGGTCATATTTGAACTGGAACGCCAGTTTTCATCTGGGCTAGAAGATTTATATTACACTTTTCAGATTACCCCTAAGGATGGGAATATTTTTCATATCGCCTCGGCGGCAATTAAAAAAGAAATTTCAGATTATTATCTCGGTCTAATTCGAAAACTCAACCTGACGCCATCAATTTTAGATGTCTCAACTTTCGCAAATGTCAATCTGGGTCTTTCACAAGACATCGAAAACAAACCATCTGTATGGGCGCTGGCTGACATCAGCCCCGAAGCATTGGACATTGCCCTGGTAAAAAATAATGTCATTGAATTTTCAAGAAACCTGAACTGGTCCAAATCAGCAATCAGGGATGCAAATTCGAAGGAAACAAGTAATTCAGTCCAACTTGAAAGTTTATCGGAGGAAATCACTAAAACCCTTATCGAAGAACTGCAACAGACTCTCTCATCCTGCAGAAGTATCGAAGACAATGAGCTGGTCGATCATATTTTTTTAACTGGTGGAGGCGTTCTGACACCCTATATCGTGCAACAATTAGAAAAGGAAACAGAAGTTTCAACCACTGCCCTACAGAGCCCTGAATCTGTAAACACCCTAGAATCACCTTCATCAAACACACTGACCTCTCTAAGCCTTGGCTTGAGAGAAATGAAAAAACAACATATCGAAACCAACCTTTTACCTCAAGACCTGCGACCAAAAAGGAAAAAGGTGAACCTAAAAGTAACTTTGGCTCTAGCCGCCACAGTGGTTATTCTTTTGGCCGGCTGGTTCGTCAACAGAGTGGTCTATACCAATAAAGCTTTGAGCACTCTGGATATACAGCTCAATGAGATTAAAGGGCAGGTAGCCAGCTTGGAAAAAATCGACCTGGAGTATGAGGCCCTGAAGAATTATGTAGATATTTTAGACACTATAAGCAAGCAATACCCCGACAAGCTTCCAGTTCTGGACGAATTAAGCCATTCCCTGCCTCGGGATACATGGTTGACACATTTAAAGGTTAAACAGGGCGAAATAGAGATCAAAGGGTATTCCCCCGTAGCCTCAAAACTTATTCCGATTTTGGAAAATTCCAAAAGCTTCAAAGAAACAAGTTTTGTGGGAACAATTATCAGCGAATCTGCAGGTGAGAAGTTCACCATTCACGCTGATCTGGAAGCGGCATCGGCGACATGAATATCACTCAAAGAGATAAAAATGTTTTATTAGCTGGCATTACATTTGTCGTTGGTTATCTACTGTTCTTTTTTGTAGCAGAGCCCATATATAAGAAACAGACAAAAGCAGACGACACAATTAAAAACAAAGTCCTGTTTATTCAAAAGTATTACGAAATCCTCAATCAAAAAGCTTATTACCAGGAAAAAGAAAATGCAAACCGTAGCACCAACACAAGTCTGGCTCGCAGGTTTTTCAAAGAAAAGCAAACCGGCCTTGCCGCAGCCAGCCTGCAAAAACTTGTCGAGAGCTTTTCTGCCGGAACAGTAACTGTTGAACGAACAAAGGTAGAAAAAGCTAAATATATGGAAGGTCTACTGGCAGTGCCAATAGAAATTTCTATTCGCTCAAACCTTAAAAATCTATCTATGTTTTTAATGCGCATAGAAAACAATGAAAAATTTCTAATCATAGAAGAGTTCCAGTCGCGGAGAATCAACAAAAACGACCCGGAAGAAATCCAAACCCGTCTTGTGATAACGGGCTTCATCCAGGAACTTGAAAATAAAGGCGGGAAACCCATATGAAACGAACTTCTATCATCTTAGCACTGTTCATCCTTTCAACCGCTTGGTACGGGTGTGGATCGACAAAAAAATCCACAATGCACCGGCTCAAGAATAAAACCGATGTAATAGATGCTATGGTATTGGTCGACCCGGCCAGTAGCGATCAAGAAGCTGGGACTGAAGAATTGATAGATTCTCAAAAAATCAAGGCTATCCCGAAGTCTACAAACTTGAATAAAGTCCGCATTAAGGGTAACAATACTCCTCTATTAAAAGGACCGGGAACTCAATATCAAAAAATCGGAACTGCCGAAAAAGGAGACTTGTTCGACCTAATTCGAGTTGAGAGAGGTTATGGAGAGGGCCAAACCTGGTATCTTGTTGAAGACGCTACCGGGAGAAAATTCTTTGTTCCCAGCCTGCAATCACGCATTATCCGTGAAAAATCTGGGCCTGCCGTTGTAACCGCTCAGGCGCCAAAAGCTGTCAAACCAGAAGACCCTGAACCCCTTCAGCAAAAACCTGAAAAAATTGATCTACAAAAACGTCAAAAAGTTTCGCTGGATAAAATTCAAACTGTTGTGAGTGTCGAGCCTGAACTTCCTGAAGAGCTGAAAGAAGCCAAACATATAACCCTAAATTTTGAGGGGACAGAACTCTACGATGTCATCACCACCTTCTGCGAATTACTAAAAATTGACTATGTAATCGAAGGCAATGTTGAAGGAAAGGTGACATTACAAACTTTTAACAAAATCCCAGTTGGAGACCTCTACTCGGTTCTAGAACAAATCCTTGCCCTCAATAATGTAACGGTGGTCAAAAGCGGAAACTTTTATCGTTTCCTACAAGCTCCCGATGCGGCAAAAAAACCTCTGAGCATACATTTCGGTGATGATCCTAGCATCCCAGATAAAGAGCGCATGATCATTCAGATCATTCCTCTGCAACATATCTCAGTTGAGTCGATGAGACAAATTATCACCCCACTCCTAACAACTAACGCCAGCTTCATTGAGGTGCCAGAAACGAACAACCTGATGATGATCGAGATGGCCTACAACGTCAAACGTATCGTCAAGGTCGTACAGGCTCTTGACATTGACAAACTGGCCTCTTCTGACATTCAACTTTATAAACTGCGTAATGCAGATTCTGAAGTCATGGTCAGTGAACTGGAAGAGATTTTCAGTTCTATGGGATATAAAGAAGCCCTAGGCGGCTCACTTTCGTTTCTCTCACTGACCCGGTTAAACTCGATTCTTGTTGTCAATGCTTTTGATAAAATCCTGCCCACCATTGAGTTCTGGGTTAATCGTCTCGACCAACCTGTCGCAGAGGGAGATGTCAGCACCTTCGTTTATTATGTGCAAAATGGAGATAGTGCAGCTTTGGCAGGACTTTTAAATGGAATCTTCGCTTTCACTGCGGGTGAAGAGAAGAAAACAAATGCTTCCGCAGGAAGCAAATCAGCCGCTGCAATAAAAGCAAAGGTGGCGGGAGCCAGCACCACGTCTGCGAATAAGAGCCCCAACATTGAGACAACAAACACTATCAGTGATGACTTTGAAGGCGAAATCACCATTTTGCCGGATGCGGACACCAATTCCCTAATCATTCGGACCAGTCCGCGCAATTATCCGGCCATAATAGCACTGATCAAAAAACTAGATCTGTCACCACAACAGGTGTTGATTGAAGTCTTGATCGTTGATCTGACCATCGATGACTCCACCGCAGCAGGACTTGAGCTGGCCGTACAAAACCTTGGAGGGGCAGACTCTAGGACTGTCGCTGGCGGCATCAGCTCTACTACAGAGGGAGCCACCGCCCTAGGAAGTTCCTTAGGGGCCGCTACCGCTACATTTTTAAGAGGGGGCAGTTATTTTATCGGTCAGCCTGACAAAATCGTCGCCCAGTTACAGCTTTTTGCATCAGACTCAAAGACCAATGTCCTGGCTAATCCCATTCTAGTTACCTCGGATAACAAGCCCGCAAACATTTCCATCACTGATGAAATCCCCATAGTACAAGAAGCTTCAGTCCCATCAGGAGGTGCTGCCGTTGTCACCAGTACGGTAGAGTTCAAGAGTGTCGGAATCAAACTGAATATTACGCCAAAGATCAATTCAAAAAAACTTATCAATCTTAAAATCAGTCAAGAAATTTCCAGCCTTGGAGCAGAGGCTTCAAATGGTCAACCTTCCTTCAACACCCGGCAGGTTAATACCGAAGTTGTTTTGAAAGATAATCAAGTTCTGGTTATGGGTGGATTGATGCGCACTGACACCACCGATACAACTGTAGGAGTCCCATTTTTTAAAGATCTTCCATATATAGGAAGGCTGTTTGGCTCTGAGTCCACCAGCCTTAAAAAGACAGAGTTGATGATTTTTATCACCCCTCACGTCATCTCGAATTCTGAAGATTCTGAGTTTGTCACCAGCGAATTCAAAAAACGCCTGACCAACCTGAAAAATCTGTAGCACTTGGAGAGCTAGCGTCTCACCAATGTAGTGTCCGTTTAGAAAGTTGCAAGCAGGTGCATTTTTTTACAGTGCATTTATTAAAATTGTTTTGACCAAGAGTGACCTTTATAAAATAGCGGCATTATTTTGGTGGATACAATTAATAGATAGAAATCTCGTAGAGTCTCTATTACTACAACATACCTCGAAGAAAACCTCGACCAATCACCCCTTACCCCAATCCAAAAATATATACTCCTCCGAATTTAACTCATCCCCTTTGTTTGCCTCCACACACAATCTTTATACAATCAAAATCAGCCCAGCAAAATAAAGAAAAAAAAATTAAACTGCATGGGATTAAAATAAGTTCGGAAATAAAAATATCAATCAAACCCTCAACATAGCTTCCCCAGTGAAATTACTCACTATTATCTAATTCTCCTAAATGTACTCCATTGCTGTATTTGCACAAACCAACCCCGTAAGCACCCCTTTATAAGTTTTTATATATCAACAACTTTGTAGTACTTGTTTGACATAATTCGCTAAAAACAATAGAGTTTGCCCTAAAGAGTTATTTTACTATTAGGATAATTAAGAAATAAATATTGCATTACAAGAACAAACTTCACCAGGGGGAAGTGCAATGGCTCATGGAAATCCCGTTAACTTAAAAACACCAGCAAACATTTGGACCTATTCTAGGCAGACATTTTTAGCTTTCATGAAAAAAACCAAGATGAGATTTTCAAGGTCCATAGCAGTATTCAGTCTGACGTTTTTTTTCATATTTGGTCATTTGGGTAACACAGTGGTAGCGGAAAGCCCAGATTTCGGAAATGTCGCTTTTGCGCAACAAAAAGCCAAGAAGGCCTTAAAGAAATCAAAAAAAGCCATCAAGAAAGCTAAAAAAGCTATAAAGGGAGTTAAAAAACTCGTCCAAGATGTGGAGGAACTTGAATCCCAAGTCGAGGTACTTGAAACAGAAAATGTGGCTCAGCAAGCGGAAATTGACTCTAACATCACAGTCAACTCTGACCAGGAGACTAACATCTCCAATAACCTAGCCGCCATTGCTGCGCAAGAAGCTGCTGTCAATGCAAACACCGCTGCAAACGCTAATCAGGATACAAACATCTCCAACAACGTAACTGCTATCGCAACTCAGGAATCCAATATCGCAAGTAACGCGGCAATCATCGCTGCTCAGGAAGCTGCGATCTCCAATAACCTAGCCGCCATCGCCGCGCAAGAAACAGCTGTCAATGCCAACACCGCTGCAAACGCTAATCAGGACACAAACATCTCCAACAACGTCGCTGCTATCGCAACTCAGGAATCCAATATCGCAAGTAACGCGGCAATCATTGCTGCTCAGGAAACTGCGATTTCCAACAACTTAGCCGCCATTGCTGCGCAAGAAGCCGCTGTCAATGCAAACACGACCACTAATGCTACTCAAGATACTGCCATCGCCGCGCAGGAAACGGCTGTCAATGCCAACACCGCTGCAAACGCCATACAAGAGACCAGCATCAACAATACAGCCGCAGCTGTTGCCGCGCAGGAAACCATCATCAACAACACTGTCGCTGCCGTTGCCGCTCAGGAAACCACCATCAACAACACAGTTGCAGCTGTCGCCGCTCAAGAAACCAATATCAACAGCAACGTCGCTGTCATCGCGGCACAAGAGACCAGCATCAACAATACAGCCGTAGCTGTTGCTGCGCAGGAAACCAGTATCTCCAATAACATTGCAGCAATCGCGGTGCAGGAAACGGCTATCGCCGCACAGGAAACCACTATCAACAGCAACGTCGCTGCCATCGCGACACAAGAGACCAGCATCAACAATACAGCCACAGCTGTTGCCGCTCAAGAAACCACCATCAACAATACAGCCGCTGCCGTTGCCGCTCAGGAAACCACCATCAACAATACAGTTGCAGCTGTTGCTGCTCAAGAAACCAGTATCAACAACAACGTCGCTGCCATCGCGACACAAGAGACCAGCATCAACAATACAGCCGTAGCTGTTGCCGCGCAGGAAACCACCATCAACAACACAGTTGCAGCTGTCGCCGCTCAAGAAACCAATATCAACAGCAACGTCGCTGCCATCGCGGCACAAGAGACCAACATCAACAATACAGCCGCAGCTGTTGCC
>JAJDBH010000105.1 GCA_029261455.1 Nitrospinaceae bacterium | reverse complement strand
ATCTTCATTCAGCGGGCGTTCGAAAACCCCTGGCCGCCGGCAGATTCCCAGCGTACACTCAAGAGCATAATTTGCAAGAATGGGAATTTGTTTTTGGGCAACGACAAATTAAAGATAATGTTAAGGGCCGTGACATTGAAGTTCACGGACCGTTTTGATATCTGGGCGAGCGTCGCTGTTCTTGCCCTTATCGTTCTTACCGCTATCCTTTTCCCACCCTTCTTCAATAAATATCCCGAATATCACGAGCAAGTGCAACCGGGACCGCCGAGTATCACCGTCAATTATCAGCAAGATATTCGTCCTATTCTCAATCGCCGGTGTGTCGTTTGTCATGCCTGCTATGACGCACCGTGTCAGTTAAAATTCTCTTCCTATGAAGGAATGGAGCGCGGCGCAAGTAAAGAACCGGTCTACAATGCATCGAGATTCACGCCCATGGATCCGACCCGGCTTTTTATCGACGCTGTGTCGATGACTGAATGGCGCGGTAAGGGTTTTTTCTCTGTGCTAAACCAGTCTAGGGAAGCCTTGGAAGAGAAGACGCCTGACTCTCTTCTCCTGCGAATGATTGAACAAGGCCGAAATCATCCGCTCCCGGAAGGCCAGAAACTCCCGGAATCAGTCGATCTCGATATTAATCGTGAATTAACGTGTCCGGCAGTCGATGAATTTGACGAATACGCCGAAAAAAACGAGTTCGGCGGCATGCCCTACGGAGTAGCATCGCTGGGAGATCAGGAATACCAAAAATTGCTTTCCTGGGCGCGTCAGGGGGCCCCTGGAGCCCAGATTGAATCGTCTCTTTCATCTGACACCCGGCACAGCATTCAAAGATGGGAAGCGTTGCTTAACGGTGAGGCGCCTAAACAACAATTGGCCGCCCGCTACGTTTACGAACATCTCTTTTTAGCTCATCTTTACTTTGAGGATAGGGAGCCGGGCCTTTATTTTCGCCTTGTCAGATCGAAAACCCCGCCCGGTCAGCCTGTTATCGAGATCAACACGCGCCACCCGAACAGTTCGCCAGGCACAGATCCGTTTTATTATCGCTTCCGCCCCATTGTCTCCACCATTGTACACAAAACACATATTATCTACCCGCTGAGTGAGGTAAAACTTAGCCGTATTGAAGAGCTTCTTTTTGTGTCCGATTGGGATGTGGATAAGCTTCCGGATTACAAAACCCCAATATCTTCAAACCCTTTTGTGACCTATGCCGCCATTCCCGCTCGCGCGCGATACGAATTCTTGCTCGATAACGCGCGATATATAATGATGGCCTTTATACGGGGACCCGTATGCAGGGGACAGGTGGCGCTCAACGTGATTGACGACCACTTTTTTGTGGCTTTCCTAGACCCGGATTATGATCTTTCCGTCACTGATCCCAGCTTCCTCGAAAGCGCCAAGACTCTAATAAAAATTCCCAAAGACAGTGCTTCTCCGGTGTCGTTGCTCTTGCGTTGGAAAGAATATTTTTCCGCACACAGAGGTTATCTTGAGTTTCGGGAAAACGCATATTACCAACAGGATCCTGAGGGCCGCAATAACGTTCTTGACTCCATTTGGGCGGGAAATGCTTATAATTCCGAGAGTTTCCTCACCATCTTTCGTCATTTTGACAGCGCCAGCGTAGTGCCGGGTTTCATTGGCGAGATTCCCAAAAAGATTCTGATATTCGATTTTCCTGTTTTAGAACGCATCTATTACAATTTGGTTGTCAATTTCGATGTCTTTAGTAATGTCTCGCATCAACTCTTAACGCGCCTCTCCATGGATTATCTTCGCATGGAGGCCGAGGACATTACCCTTAGTTTTTTACCCCCGACCGCACGCCATGATACACGCGCCTCATGGTATGTCGGCGCCGAAGCGCAACTTTCTCTTTTTCTTGCGCACCAGATGCCTGCTCAAAACAGGGGTACGGGAATAACTTACAATACAGAGGATTCACTAACCGAATTCATCCAGAAAATATTTCGAGAGTTTCCGCAACTCCGTGACGCTCCGGATTTTCTTAACCGCTGCCGGAGGGGTGAGTGCGCCGGCAGCGCATCAGCGGTGTCTTCTCCGGTGGAATCTACCTTGCGCCGGCTAACCTCAATAACCGGACCTTTTGTCCGTCAGATGCCGGATATCGTTTATCTCCGTATACGCAATGACGAAAATAGAGATCTTGTTTTCAGTATCATGCGCAATAAAGCGCACACTAATGTCGCCTTTATATTTGGTGAGGACAGACGCCGGCGTGAGGAAGATGACACACTAACGATCATGAAAGGATTTGTCGGCAGCTATCCCAATTTCTTCTTTCAAATAGAGGCGGCCCAATTGACTGATTTCGTCGACAACCTGCTCGGCATGAAAGATAAAGTGGATTTTGAACGATTTGCCGTAATCTACGGCGTTCGGCGCTCAAGCGCGGAATTTTGGGCAGCGTCCGATTGGTTTAACGCTCAATTTCGCATCGTCAATCCTAAAGAAGCCGGACTTCTCGATCTCAATCGCTACGGAAACTTTTGAACCAGATCA
>JAJDBH010000104.1 GCA_029261455.1 Nitrospinaceae bacterium | reverse complement strand
TGAAATTCCACCAAATACAGGAAATATTGGTCGGCTGTGTGTAGCCACAGCCACTCCCTTGCACCTGATTGACCCGCTCGGATTCGATATCTCAGACCCTCAGGTGAAACGCGCCGGCCTGGATTACTGGCAGCACCTTGCACTTTCCCGCCATAAAAACCTGCAAGCCTATCTAAATAACAAGCCTCCCGAAGCACCACTTGCCCTGCTAACCAAAAAAGCAGAGCGCTCCCTGTACGACCACAAGTTTATAGCTGGAACTCATTTGATATTTGGAAACGAGACATCCGGGCTACCTGAAGAAATGTTGAACCGGAAAGATGGGGTTGCACTGCGTATTCCTATGGTCGATGACCGAGTCCGATCGCTCAACCTTTCAACAGCAGCAGGTATTGTCCTGTATGAAGCCATCCGACAGATGAACTCAGGAGTTCAGGATTCGATCGGCTGAAGAGCAACGCTTAAATATAGTTGTCCCTCGTCCAGTTGAAATGGAACAGAAAACCGAACGCCCTCTCCCTCCGGTAGCCCCAGTTCATCCTCAGCCAGCCATTTGGATTCTGGGAATCCCAGTTGCAGTTCCAGTTCTGAAACATCTTCAACTGATACACTATCTGAGGGAATTAAATCATGACAGGTTTTCGCCATCCCCGTTAAATAAGGTTTCACAGCTCCCCCGATAATATTGTTCAACTCGCCCACAATTCCACACACCATTTCCATATCAACTTCGCCAAACAGCGTTTCATAAATTGTGCAGGCGCCTTTTTTAGGAAACAATAGCGTCAATACAAATTTCATCCCAAACTTTGGATCCGTCAGGTCAATTGATGATGCGAGGTCTCCTTTGACCTTGGCATCATCACAACGGGATCCCGGTTGCGCTTGAACCATGTATTGCCCCAAGCCCTCAACCGTGCTCTGGACAAAGACATCAATTAATTCCTGGGGGACTCCTTTAACCGATTCTTCTGCAGAAAATGAAGCCTCTTTTAAGTATTCGATTTTTTGTGAGCAACGCTCACTGTCCTTCAGGCATACGAAACCACTATTTCCATTAGTAAGGCGAGAGATTGTTTCGGAAAGGTCCTGCGGATGAAACGGTTTATTCAACAACCCATTTGCTCCAGCGCTCAAGATATCGGCAACCAACTGGGGTGACCCGTCAGCACTTATCACAAGAAATTTGACTTTGTTGACTGAATCATCCGGATTAGCCCTGATACCTTTCAGCAATTCCAAGCCATCCTTGGACCTCATATGGCGCCCCGCTGTCACCAGATCAAAGGACATCAAATCGGTCATCATGGCAGCCTGATTGCCGTCACCTGCCAAAGTAATGTTTTCACCCTTCAATCCCATATCGACAAGATAGTTTTTTATTAGTCGACCCATCACGGCTGAGTTATCTGCGACCAATACCTTCCAATCCTGAATAGAATTTTCCATTGATACTAATCCTTTAAACAAAGTTTGATCTCTATATAAAGGTTAAAAAAAACCACACCCTCATAAGTTAAAAAATCCAAACACTCCTTAATCCCCTTATTTTTGCTGCCTAAGGACAGGGGTACTAAATACCCCTAAACCCAATTTCAACAGCTTTCCAGATATTAAAAACTATTAATTCCCCTTTAATCAGCACTTAATATTTTTTTCCTATAGTGCATATAGAACAACCGGGAATGTTGAATCCCTTGAATTAAGTAGAAAGGATGCTCCCGGATTTGACAACACCTGAAACCAGGTTTTTTTCAACAAGAAACACTTTTCATCACCCCTGAGGTAGGAGGACACAATGAACAAGAAACTGATAATCGCGCTGACAATCGTAGCAGGAATGATGGTAACCACGACCGCCCAGGCTGGCGGTAAATGTCCACAGCCCAGAAAAACCAAATCCGCTCCGGCCAATATTGCAAAATTAGCCATTCCAGGCGGAGCCGACGCTGCAGTTGGTAAAACCTTGTATCAAAAGTCCGCCAAGCCGATGGCCTGCAAAATGTGCCATGGTGCCAAAGGCGATGGAAACGGCAAACTGGGCAAGGCATTGAAGCCCAATCCACGGAATTTCACCTGTCAGGACACCATGGCAGACGTTTCCCCAGGGCAAATGTTCTGGATCATCAAAAACGGCTCCAAGGGAACCGGCATGACAGCACATGGAAAATCACTTTCTGATAAGGACATCTGGAATGTGATCAAGTACGTCCGAACCGATTTCCTGAAGGAATAGGGATCCAAACAGGTACTCAAAACCCGAATTTTGGCCGGGAACTCAAACCGATACCAATTCAAGCTCACCCGGCTTAATCCATAAGGAGGACAGAATCATGAAAACCACAAACAAAGTAGCACCTATCCTGATGACTCTCTTGATGCTCGGCATGGCGGGAACCGCTACCGATGCCCTTGCCAAAAAAGCAAAGTATAAAGCAGGAAAAGTAGACGGCGGTGGCAGCATCAGCGGTGTTGTAACACTGAAAGGTGATGCACCTGCGCCGATCATGGAAGATTTAAACAAAGGCAAGAACGTTGAGTTCTGCACCACGCATCCTGACACTAAAGATGGTGGTATTCGCCCGCGTACCAAAGTAGACGCGGCTGGCGGCAAGCTGGCTGGCGCGGTGGTCTTCATTGAAGAAATTAAAGAAGGCAAGGCCTGGGAATACAAGGGTCAGAATTTTGATTTCAAGACCTGCGACATTTTCCCGAAAATCGCAGTCGTCCGCAAAACCGAAAAGAAAGAAATGGATAAGGATTTCGTAAATGTGAGCATCACCAACCAGGACCCTGACATTCTGCACAACCCACACGGGTACGCAGTTAAGGGTGCGGCCCGCAAGACGCTGTTCAACAAGCCTCTGCCAAGCAAAGGTGACGTTGCTAACGTGACGAAGAACCTGAAACGCCTGAAGGACGATCATTTCTTCCTGCAGTGCGACCAGCACAACTACATGGAAGCGGACGC
>JAJDBH010000103.1 GCA_029261455.1 Nitrospinaceae bacterium | reverse complement strand
GAGCATACTCATGTTTGGGCTCGTTGTCCTCTTAAGAGATTGAACCAAATTGACGCATTAGTAAATCATTCCACTATAAGCAGCGCCTAATAGTAATGCTGATACTGCAACTAGTTCTGTTAATCGTAAATCAAAATAGGGAACATCTGAACGCGCTTCTCCAAAGGCGGTTTGATGGAGCATTTGTAAAAAATACCAACCTCCTCCCAGCCAAACCACAAGAAACAAGAACGAAACCAGAACGATGCCAACATCGTGAGTGACAATGGTTGGCATGACCATCAGCCCTGAAAATGTTGGAAACAATGGGAGAAACAGGGCAAAACTCACAAGGAGAACCAAGGCAACTCCAAACCGAGGCATGGGCGAGGCAAGCCCTGGAAGCTTTCCAAGGGTTTTCCATCCATAACGCTGTCGAATGAAAGAAAAGGCCAAGGAGATGCCACCCATCACGAATGCCAAGGTGATACCAAAGGGTATTCCCCATTTCGAGAAACTCGGAAACACCTCAAGAAGTCCCCAAACAAGGGCCACATGAGCCACGGTGGCAGAGGCCACGAACAAACTATTAAACTTTTGCCCAAGTGAAGCTAAAGAAGCATAGACCCCACTTACTAAGGCTAAAAGGCTTAAGGTAAAAAGTATCTCCGTTGAAAGCGAAGAGTAAAGCGTGTTTAATTCAGCAATTCCAATGACCAGCCAAACGATAATCCAAAGACTTGAAAGTGTTTCTTTAGCGTCTTTAATTGTCCCTACGAATGGGAGGTGAAAAGGAGCCAGCGGCAAGAAAGTCACTGCAAGGAACAGGCTGGCAAACATTTGCAGGGTATCTCCCAAGAAGACGGAGCCCAAGGCGAAAATGATCGCAAGGGTAACATGGAGAAAGATTATTTTTGTACGAAAGGAATTTTGTTGTTCGCGATTTTGAGAGATTGCAATATAACCCAATAGACCAACGAGAAATATTCTGCTCACAATTGCCTGATTCAGCAAGACACCCAGGCTTAGCCCAAGAACTATCATAATGGGAGCATAGTTAGTTGAGGTTTGTTGCGTATCCTCATGACTGAGAACGACACAAAAACCTGAGAGAAGAATAGCGCTTGCTAAAAACAGGATGGACGGTTCTGTCTCAAACGCAGACCGCATATAAACCAGCCCTCCAGCTAGAGCCCCAATGACTGTCAAACCTATAGGTTTATAGGTAGCAGACGAACCCTTGGAGAACTTCCACACAACGCCTAAAGCGAGTGGAGCAAAAGCAAGAATTACTGGAAATGTGTTATCAAAGTTCATAATTATTGTCAGTCATGTTTCAAAAACGATGCGCTACTTTTTGAGCGAGGCGTAACAGGTTGTTACTCCATCGCACGTAAACCAAGTCCACATAGAATCGATTGATCAAAAGAATATAAAGTTGTTTTCTAAAGGAATTAACCCAACTGGTGATAAATATTTCTTTTCCTTTTGCCTCGGCATAAACGCTGACCCAACTAATGAGAATGAGCAATGTAGACAACAGAATAAGCATGTCAAAAACGCGCGGGTTGAGTGCCGCAGCCACGAAGAACCCATCAGACACACCTGGCTCAGGATAAAGAAAATGTGTGAAAACTTCAGCACCCCAAAGATAGACAAAGCCGATAAAAAACAGGGCTGCAATCATCGCTCCTGCGACTTTCCAAGAGGCCACTGCGTGAAGTCGATATAGACTAAACATGACTTGAGATGCCGTCACCCAAGCAAAAAAGAGCAAAATAACTGCCCCATGTGCATCTTGTAGGGGAATATTCAACATGCCATGAGCGACCATAAGAATAATCAGCGGCATAATTAAAGTGAGAATCAGTCCCGTAATAAAGGTTAATGAGTTGGAAGATTTTTGGGGTTCATGGCCTGAAGAATCCGGAAACTTTGGCTCCTCTCGTGACGCATGAATGCCTTGCCCTGCCCCCAGAAATAATGTTGCTTTAAAAAGACCGTGCGCGATCAAATGAAAGATAGCCAGCGCAAAAGCTCCAAGCCCACATTCCATAATCATGTAACCCATTTGCCCCATTGTGGAGAATCCCAAGGTTTTCTTGATGTCATTTTGCGCGAGCATCATGGAGGCTCCGAGTAGAACCGTCAGAAGACCGACCACAAAAACAATATGAAGAGCATTTGGAGAAAGCGCATAAAATGGGGCTAATCGATTCAATAAAAATCCACCTGCATTAATTATTCCTGCGTGCATAAGGGCTGACACAGGTGTGGGCGAATCCATGGTGTCGGGCAACCATACATGCAAAGGAAATTGAGCAGACTTGGCCATCGCACCAACAAAAATCAATAATGCGATCGCAGTAACAGCATTGACATCTAGCATTCCAGAAAACAACGAAATCACTTGAGGCTGTTCTGCCGCTACTTTAAAAAGTTCAGCAAACTCTAGGGTACCGAAATATTTATAGGCCAAAAAGATTCCGCAAAGAAAGCTTACATCCCCGACGCGATGGACAAAAAAAGTTTTAAATGCATTTTGGCAGGCCGGACGATTGGAAAAATTAAATGCGAGAATTAGATAGAGCGCCCAACTTAATAGCTGCCAAAACACAAACAGCATGAACAAGTTCGGGCTAGAAACGAGAGAAAGAATCACAAAAGTCATAAAGCTCAACAGCGCGAAAAATCGAGCATAACCGGAATCGCCCTCTAAATATCGAATCGAATATACATGAATAACCGTGCTGACACTTGTGATCAACACCATCATGATGGCCGTGAGCCGATCAATCATCATTCCAACTTTTAAAACAGAGGAGTTTTCAGGACTTAACGGCCACAACATCAAATGAATTGGGCCTTCTGTGCTCACATGAAAGAGAGCCCAGGCAGAAAGGAAAAACGAGATTGCAGTTGCAAAGACTCCAATCTTGGCCACATGGGAAGGCATTTGTTTGCCAAAAACCCATATGAGAATTCCAGCAAATAATGGAAAGAAGAGAATAAGAAATGGGATCGTCATACTACAACTAGGTCCTTCACTAAAATTATACACATTCTAAAAGGTTTACCTCATGCATCAAGTATTCAGATTATTTATATAAATTATAACACTTCGCTCAACTCACTATTATTATCCAAACCATTGTTTCTAATAACAAAATAAGATCTATTATTTCTTAAACACCATTTAGATGTTTATGTTTGATTAAAGTTTCATTGAAAATTCTGATACCTCAGACTCGACCCAAAGCATTTATTGATTAACTGGATCAGGTCGCGCACCAACAAAACATAAGAAACATAATACACGATTTATACTTCACATGTAATGCAATACACGATATATATTTCATAAGTCAACAAATTACTATGGAATTTGCTCACGAGAATCCAAATTATGATTCGGTATATACAGGGGTTAGACACAGCCTCGAAGCCGCCAACAAGTACGTTATTTTTATGCAAAATTAATTCTATAGAATTCAATAATGACGACTTATTTCAAAATACCGAAGGGCCTGGGCAATGAAAACATTGTTTAATTACAAAGGCTATGGCAGGATAAACCGCCTGCTGATCTATATCATTCAGTCGCAAGCTTGAGGGGTATTATTGAAACTTTCACGCATATTCCAGGCAACCTGATGGACAATGACGGATAGATCAAAACTACAAGGCCATTAGAAAACTGCAATTGTTTGCCACAAAGTAAGAAGGAGATTAACTTGATGAGTAGACCGGAAGAACTCACAGACCCGAAGAAATTTGATGTGATAATGGAAGGAATAAATACAAAACTGGCAATAAGTGCCATTCCTCTTA
>JAJDBH010000102.1 GCA_029261455.1 Nitrospinaceae bacterium | reverse complement strand
TTCTGAAATTTTTTGAACCGAATCATAGTCCTTGTTTTCCAATGCGTCAAACAAAGGCTTGATTTGCTCCACACAGGCACGAACCTTGTCCATATGGCTCGCAAGAGGCTTGAACGGGGATTTCGAAAACATTGATAGGATGGATCTCATCTGACCTCCTTGGTCATAAAGGTTAAGCAGGCTGAATTTATTCTATTTATCTGGAAGTTGCAACCCTCATAAAAGAATAAAAAGCATGGCCTCATATCTGATCTGAAAAATCAGCATCTCAGCTTTTATGAAAACAGGCAACACCCATAAAAACAAACCTTCAGCTTTTTTACTCACCCACCCATGATTGCCAACCAATCTTCGAGGCGTTGGATTTGGAGGTATGAGTTTGACTGGCGAACGTCTCCCATCTCGCCGAAAGGCTTTCCGCCATAATTATGCCCGGGATATAAAGTAATATGATCTTCAATTTTAGATAAACGTCGGGTCAGGGTATGGAATAATTCTTCACTGTTTCCTCCGGGCAAATCCACTCGCCCGCACCCTTGCAAAAAAAGCGTATCACCGGCAACAAGGCTATCAGCTACCCGGAAGCACTGAGACCCAGGCGTATGCCCAGGAGTGTGCAAAAAGCTGATCTCCACGGAACCCACTTTAAGTTTATCCTCTCCATCCACCTGCTTCATGTCGGACATAGATATTCCCGTGACCTTCTTCAGCCCTTCCGCTTCATGTTTATTTACATAGACCGGCACAGGATTCTTTTCCATCAACTCCGCCAACCCGGTAATTTCGATGCCAAATATTTCACCTCCCACATGGTCGGGATGGTAATGAGTCACCAGTGCACCGGTCAACTTCATGCCGTCTTCTTCCACGACTTTGAGAACCCCATCAATATCCCACGCTGGGTCGACCACCACACATTCGCCGGTTTCCCGATCGCCGATCAAGTATAGAAAGTTGGCCATTGAACGTGCAGAGGGATCCTGGGTTCCCACATCGACCCCTGACAATAGCTGTTTGAAATAAATAGGATTTTTTTCTGACAAGGCTCCCCCCCCCACTACTTAATCGTTAATATTGTATTCAACAAGTGCGCAAGCCGAACTCCTGCCTGCGTTAGCCGGAGGTCAATGATCTCCCGGCCTCTTTCAATATAAGTTTTACTCAAGCTCTCAACATTATAAGCCGACTTTAAAGCCAAGCTCCTGGACTCGTTGGCCCAATCAGCAACTGTTGAAAAGTTCCAGCTAGAAACTTCGCCCTCCAAGACCCTTTCGTTCAATCTCGTCGCGTATTTTAACAGAGATCCCTGCCAATTGATCAATCCTCCATCCCATAAATAATGCAGGCTGACCACTTTTCCCTTATAAGGAAAACGAAGGGTTCCCCCACCACGGTCTTTTTTATTCCCTAGATGCAGAGGCTGATGCACGTCTCCGACAAAATGAACCAGATACTTGAGTGCGTCTTTTCTATGCTGTAAAGGAGCTGATCGATCATCTAATATATCTGAGAATTTTTGAATTTGTTCGGTGACACAAGCTCCGTTTGGGCAATCTCTTGCGGCATCATAAGTCCACTGCCCTTCTGCAATATTTGTATAATGCCAGGGGTTTTCTTCTTTTCGTTTTTTCCGGGCCACATCCGCCCAGGTAGCAACATCTGCCAGGCTCTTTATGTTAAACTTTTTGCGTATTAATTTTTTAACCTTCGGTTGCAAATGGCTTTCAGCAATAAAACCAACGACTCTATGACCTTGAGGCCCCCAGGCAACTGATTCGTGAACATTCGTAACCAATATTAATAAAACCAGCCAGAGTTTAAACCGAACACCAAACCTTTTTAGATGTCTCACCATGTTTTCCAATCCGATTTCAGACGGAACCTAAATTGAGCAAACTCGTTGCAATTTATCATACAGCAAGGTTTTGGATACTCATTTCTTTTCTATCCATAGTCCTTGGGTTTCTCGCTATTCTCGCAGGATTGATCGACAAAAGCGGCAACCGTGCCCACAAGGTATCCAGCCTCTGGTGTCGGCTTCTTTGTAAACTGAATGGGGTAAAAGTTGAAATTGTAGGGCGGGAAAATATTCTCACCGATCGACCACAAATATTCGTTTCCAACCATCAGGGATATTTTGATATTTTTGCGTTATCCGGATACCTTCCCGTACAAATAAGGTGGGTTGCCAAATCCAGCCTGTTCAAGATTCCATTTTTAGGTGGGGCGATGAAGGCATCGGGTTACATTCCCGTCGTAAGGGATGATCGTAAGAAGGCTTATGAGGCTTTTAACAAGACTCTGGAGAAAGTAAAAGAAGGGAGTTCGATCATCATTTTCCCTGAAGGAACACGCTCTGAGGATGGGGAAATTGGACCATTTAAAAAAGGCAGTAACCTGATAGCCAGTCGGTCCAAATGCCCAATGGTGCCAGTCACCATCAGAGGAAGCGGGGATATCATCAAAAAAGGTAGTGCCGTCATCACCCCGGGTTCCGTACAAGTCATCATCTCGCCACCCGTCGAACCCAGTAATGATAAAAAAGAAAACGAGGAAGTTCTGCAATCCATCCGGCACACCATCATCAGCCACCACTGCTAGCCCGGCGTAGCCGCCGGTAGCAATGGGGCGGTGGCGCTAACGCGACCGCCAAATATATAAAGGTCGCGGAGTTTCTCCGCTATTTCTTCTCTTCTTTGACGAATTCCCAAACAGCAGCAGGATGGTCGCGAAGGTCTTCAATGTCTCGCCAAATTGCTCGGATCATTCCGGTTTTATCAATCACAAAAGTGGTACGTTCTGTGTACTTGACCATCTGGCCCAAGTCCTCTTCTTCTTTGATAACCCCATAAAGTTCCGTGGCTTTTTTATACTCATCCGCCAGCAAAGTGAATCCGAACAGGAAAACTTCGATGAACTGCTGATGCGCGTTCACACCATTCCAACTACACCCTAAAACTTCCACTTCACGGGTTTTGAATTTCCGGTTCCATTCATTGAATCCAACCAAAAGGCGTGTATCTTCGGGACTACTATCCTGCCGATAAAAAGCCAGGACCACCCATTTTTTATCCTGAAAATCCTTCAGGTTGACCACCACTTTTTCTTCAGCAGATGTGCTTGACGCGCCTGCTTTATAACCATAGACAGCGGGCAATTCAAAATTAGGCGCGCGGTCTCCAACCTCTAACTCATCAGGCATGGAAGTATCCTTTTTATTGATTATTAGCAAATAGCCCTTGATGAACAACAGAGCAAAAAAAACAGGGCTTGAGGGAACATTCCCACAAGCCCACTAGACTTGGGAGCAATAGAAATATCCCCTTTAGCCGAGAAAAATGTTCACTAGGCACAAAAAGATTTTGCTCACTGGCCCTCCGCCGAGGAGGGGAGTTACTCGCCAAATGCGGCTTTAATCAAAGGCTCTACTTCACCCTTGGTTTCCATTTCATCGAGGATGTCCGTATCGCCGTAGAACTTGCCATCAATGAAAACTTTGGGAAGTGTCGGCCAGTTGGTCATCTTGTTCAAAGCTTCGCGCTTGGTCATATCCTCAAGGCAATTGACAACTTCAAAGGGATAACCATATTTATTGAAAAACTGAATGGTCTCTACCGTGAACCCGCATTGTGGAGCCGCTTTAGTACCTTTTCCATAAATGAGGATTTTGTTCGCCGCAATTTCTTCTTTAATTTGATCTTCAATACCAGCCATTACTCACTCCTTTAAAAAAATATCAACACTATTTATAAAAATTGAGAGGGGAAAACTATGGTCGGTTCTACGGTGTGGCGGTTTTGACTTCCGCCGCATGGATCCGTCCATCCTTCATAGCAGGTTCGAGGGCCGCCATAACCATACGATGCCGATCCATAATTGCCACATCTTCAAAAGCTTTTGATGTTACATGAATGATGAAATGATCTTTCATCCCCGTTTTATCCAAAGCATTCACTTCTGCATCAGGAACTGCTGTTTGTACCAAACCTATCAAATCTGGAATACTGATCATCCTTATATCTATCTCCATTAGGGGTTGAAACGACCTGTGTAGTATTTGATTCTATTTCCGCCAAAAAGATTTAAGCTTTTGGCACTATTTTCGCTTTATTTTACTACAAGCCGAGCAGGAAGAACAAGCCACAAACCCTTGCAAAATAAGAGGCTTCCAAAAGCATTCCAGCCTCTACGGGCAGAAAAACTAGGTGGGGCACCTTGCCAGCACTAATAACAAAATTACGCCACTCCGAAGTTTTCATGGTAATAATAATGAATGTTCGATATTAGCTGGCTGAAAACCGAGAACCGAGTCGAAACCTGTGAATACGCCGGAACTGTTTTCAAGGAGAACGTAGACTTTAAAGGGAAAATCTTCCACCGTTTTGCGGACTTCTCAGAAACCACATTTCACGGCAAGGTAGATTTTTGCGAGGCCGTGTTTTTCGATGGTGCATCATTTAAAGGTGCAAAGTTTATTTGTAACGGAAAAGATATCTTATTCGAAAATGCCGTCTTCCTTCCCTCCGAAAACAATGATGTCGATTTTTCAGAAGCTCAGTTTGGTCTTCCCTACAAGCATGACTATGACAAGTGGCGTATTGGGTTTCAGGTTAAAGACAAACAGGTAAATCTACTTCGCACCCAAAAAGGCCTGATCGGACCCGTCAAAAGGGAACTCTTGGAAAACATCCCGCAGGAAGGTGGCCTAACCCAATTCCTCAAAACCTGGGATATGGAAGACCACGCAGATGATATTTCCAAATCACTTAAAATATTCCTTAATAATCCAGTTTCCGAAAACAATGATGTCGATTTTTCAGAGGCTCAGTTTGGTCTTCCCTACGAACATGACTATGGCAAGTGGCGCATTGAGTTTCAGATTGAAGACAAACAGATAAATCTACTTCGCACCCAAAAAGGCCTGAGCGGACCCATCAAAAGGGAACTCCTAGAAAACATCCCACAGGAAGGTAGCCTAACCCAATTCCTCAAAACCTGGGATATGGAAGACTACGCAGATGATATTTCCAAATCATTTAAAATATTCCTTAATAATCCAGTTTCCGTTTCCTTTAAAGAATGCCGTTTTGGAGACATAAAACTCCCTGAACTCACTGAAAAGGAGATTCAAGGAATTATCGTCAAGAAAAATAAAAATGTTGATGCACTGTTTGACTTAGAAGAGAAAAAATACTCCGCAAAAAAACATCTCCGCGTTTTTGAAACTCACTACGCCGGCTCTAGCCTTTCAGAGAAAGATACAGACCTAATTGGTAAGACATCAGTATCACTAATCATTTCATGCTATCTGGAGATGGGTCAGATGACCCCACTTCGTAATGGCAAGTCTGGGAATATAAATTTCCGCCAGACTCAATTTTACAACCAGGAAAGTATTGACTACTCAAATGCTCTGTTTATCAATCCTGAAAAGGTAGATTTTTCTTTCGCCATTTTTGGCAATGGAAAAGATGTGAGCTACGAATCCGCTATCTTTGGAAATGGCGGGGGGGTAAATTTCAGGTTCATTAATTTTCACAATGGAAAAAAGATTAGTTTTAAGTCTTCCACTTTTAATAATGGTGAATGGGTAAACTTTACATCCACCAATTTTAGCAATAGGGGAGGAGTAGGTTTTTCCTTTGCCACGTTCAAAAACAGGCGGGAAGTTAATTTCGCTGCAACTTTCTTCAACAACGAAAAATGGGTAGACTTCAGCGCTTCCACTTTTAATAATGGCCAATGGGTAACATTTAATGTCACTTCATTTACCAATGAAGGTAATACAAGCTTTTCAGGGGCCACATTTAATAATGGCGACTGGGTAATCTTTTCTTCTGCCGTTTTCAGTAGTGGCGGAAACATTAATTTTTCTGCGGCTCATTTTAGCAATAAAGAATTATTGGACTTTAGGTCCGCGACATTCAACAACGAAAAAAATGTGAACTTTGAATCGGCAAATTTCAAGCCAGAGAAGGGGCTTGTTTTTAAAAATGTGGCTTGGGTGAATAATGGAAACTTAAGTTTCAAGAATGCGAAATTTATGGAGACACTGAGCATAAAATTTGACGAATGTCTTCTTCTGTCAGCAAAAAATATAAACTTCACCGCTACTCGATTCCCGGAGGAAGGCAGTCTGATGTTTCAACGCTGTTATTTTTCTACAGAAGGTATCGTTGATTTCACCAGCACCTTTTTTCGCCATACCATTTTCGAAGGTGGACTAATCTCTTGGCTAAATGGGAAAGAAGAGAAAGAGCGTACTCCCCAAGCAATCCTAGGAAATCGGTTAAAGGAAAAATATAAACTGCTTCCACAAGCAGTGCAGGACCGTTTAAAAAAAATGCCCCCTATTCCTGTGTTTTCCAAGGTATTTAACAGCAGCATTGAAGTATGGTGGAAAGACCTCACCACCGAATCGGCTAAACACCTCACTTTTCGGAATACTGCTTTCAATAAATCCCTGTTCGATGGGATGACTTTGTCTCATATTCAGCTTAACGCCCCCCACTGGCGCGAGAGTTGGGGTCGCAAGATTTTATACGGTGAGGAAGAACTGCTTAAAGATGGTGAAAGGTCTTCCAAGTTCTGGTTTTGGAAAGAATGTAAGCTATTAAGACGTGATAAAAATACTCTGGTCGTTCGGTTACAAGATATCGAAAATCAGTACACCCAACTCAAAAATAACCTGGAGCGACAGGGAGCTTATCAACAGGCTGGTTATTTTCATCGGGGCGAACAGGAAACGCGACAGAAAATCCTGTCTATCGGCGACGAAGGAAATATTTTTTTTCGATTTTATATATCCTTTCTAGGGCTATTTTATAAATGGAACTCACAGTATGGAGAAAAACCACTCCATACCCTGATCAGCACTTTGTTTCTAGCCTTCAGCCTGACACTTTATAATTGCGCTACAAAAGGTTTTATGGGCACAGAATTGACTCCATCAGGGATAAGCTCTTTCATTTTTTTTAACACCCTGCTCCAATCTATTTCGCCCTTCTCTTGGAAGGTGATTGCCGAAAATAATTACATAACTCAGTTTAACTGGGGGCAGTATGCTGTATTTTTTGTCGGGCAGGTTCTGCTACTCGCTATCCAGCTTCCTTTACTGGTGATGACGGTGAGACGATACTTCAAGAGGTAAGGACTTATATTTCAATACCCTCCAGCATCCTCTGTCGGCATTTCAATAAACCAAGCAAATCCCCCAAACCGCCTTCATTTGACGAGAAACCCCAAGTTTAAGTATAATAATAGAATCTTTAAGCACACTGATGCACTCTAATACAAGTACATAACTCTGTTGTAAACAACGGACTATTTAAGGGAAGTTTGATTTAGCAACCTCCCCTAGCCCCTCCTTATCAAGAGGGGAACTTTGAAAGAAAACCACCGGAGGCGTTCATGGCAGTTGATATCGATTTTGTAAAGATCACCCCTAAAGCTAATGAAGAGGTCATAAAGCTTGTCAATGCGGAGAATAATCCCGATATTGGTCTGCGTTTGGGAGTTAAAGGCGGCGGATGTTCTGGCTTGTCTTACGACCTGCAATTCACACCCCAGGAAAACGGCGACACCATTATTTCTCACGAAGGATTTAATGTGTTCATGGATGCCAAAAGCATGATTTATTTAAAAGGCATGCAATTGGATTTCCAAGATGGTTTGCAGGGAAAAGGATTTGTTTTTGTGAATCCAAATGCAACCTCAACCTGTGGATGCGGAGAGTCTTTCTCCATCACCTGACTTAATAAGTATTCCCCGTTAAAAGCAACGGGGTATTTACTGAATGTAAATCACCCCAGCCCCTCTTTAAAAAAGAGGGGATATGAAGTCCCTTCTCCCCATGACATACACATTCCAGACTGAAGTCGATCAAGTTCGCAACCATTGCGGTTATTTTCCGCTCGAAGACTGGTGCGTGATTTCGGCTAAAGGTAAAGAGACTTTCACTTTTCTGCAAAGCCAGACCACCAACGATGTTTTGCAATTGCAGATTGGACAAGGCCAGAACAGTGCCGTCACGGATCGTCAGGCACGACTGATTGCCAATTTCTCTATTCACCGCATGGGAGAAGATGAAGCTCTCATTCTTGTGGAAACCTCACTGAAAGAGATATTGCTGAACCATTTGGAAAGTTATCACTTTCGTGAAGAGGTCGAGTTCATCGCTTTAGACAGTCAACTGCTGGCACTCCAAGGCCCCAAAAGTTCCCTCATTCTGGAAAGGGTTTTTGAACAACAAAACCTGCCAGACAAACCCAACGACACCATTAACCTTGCTCTGGGCGAACATAAGGTAGAACTCATTGTAAAAAGCCTGACCGGAGAGGAAGGACAAATCCTTTGTTTTCCCGCTGAACTGGAAGATAAAATTACCCAACTTATTTTAAAAAGCGATCCACCTCCAATAAAAGTGAATGAAGTCGCCCGCGAAGTTCTCCGCATCGAAGCGGGGATTCCTATTTATGACAAGGATATGGATAAAAAAAATATCCTACCCGAAACCGGACTGGAGCACACCTCTGTCAGCTATAACAAAGGATGCTATATCGGACAGGAAGTGATCGCCCGCATCAAAACTTATGGAGCACCCAACTTCGCCTTGATGGGACTGATTGTCGAGGGAGTGATCACTCCTCCCTATAACGGAATTCTCAAGCTGGGAGATAAAAAAATAGGAACGATCAAAAGTTCCGTCCGCTCTGTCACCCTTGATAAAGTTGTAACACTGGCATATCTACACAAAGAGCACAGAAGTCCTGATATAGAACTGGAAGCAACCATCGACGACAAGCCCTTCAAGGTTAAAACCTGTTTATTACCGTTTTACCAAGCTCAAACTCGAAAAGACTATTCCAACAAAATCCTGCATCAGGCTCTGCAATTATACAAAGAACAGGATGACCTTAACCAGCCTATCGCACTGCTTCGAGAGTCCATTGAACTGGACCCGAAAAACGCCGACGCTTATGAAGCGTTGGGGGTTTTTCTCGCCAAACAAGACAAGCTCGATGAAGCCATCTCTCTGATGAAACGATTGGTGGAGATCAACCCGCAGGAGATCATGGCTCACACCAACCTTTCGGTCTATTACATGAAACAAAATCGTATCGAAGATGCGGAATTTGAAAAAGCCGAAGCCACCGCCCTGCAATTTGAAAAGGCCATTGAAAAAAATATGGCCAAGAAGTTAAAAAAGAAGGAAGAAGAGCAGAAAAAGAAAGAAATGGAAGAACGGGTTGGAATGTTCAAACAAGTGCTGGAAATTGATCCTATAGACCAAGTGGCAAACTTTGGTTTAGGGTCTATCTATTTGGAAACCGGCAGATATGAGGAAGGACTTGAACCCTTAAAAACTGTCATTGAAGCTTACCGGGATTACTCTGCCGCCTACCTGCTACTGGGAAAAACCTGGGAAAAACTCTCGAACAAGGAAGAGGCCATTGCGACCTACAAAAAGGGAATCGCGGCCGCCTCAAAAAAGGGTGACCTCATGCCTCTCAAAGATATGCAAAACCGCATGAATCAACTTTTGCAGTCCCTCTAGCACCCCTTCGGGGCATGTAGGCGAATGTCTAGAAAATAACACGAGGGAGGCAAATAGCAATAACTCGTCAAGCCGAGATAATTTTTTGTTGCCCTATAACGCTATTGCTCATTGGCCCCACGCCCAGTGGCGGCTCAACGGTTCAAAAGTTTCCAAAGATCAAATTTGGGTTTCAAGACCCCGCTATCTACAAGCTTCTGGTTTATAGTGACTCCGTGATCCATCAAAAACCAAAATCGTAATAGAATTTTTTCTTCAGGAGTGGCATAGGCATCCTCCCAAAGTGTCACAGAAGGTTTGGAGGCAATTCCTTTGTACAGCGCAGGAGAAATTTGCAAACGTTTCTTTTTCACAAAAGCCTCATAACCTTTCACAAGGGTTGGCTTGAACTCCTTCCGGCTTATCTTGATCAACTCGGAAACACTGGGAACAGCTTCTTCGTGGTATTGAAAATATTTCAGCTTATAGTATTGATGAATGGTTTCCAAACGGAAGTAACAATGCAGTTCTGAAACCTTATCGCCATAAATCTTTTCAAGGTAGGTTCGAATCAGGCTTTTTCCTTCCTGGAGCAGGATCTTATTCAACCGCCCTCTTTCAAATAAATGGATTCGCACCGTGCTCAAATGCTTCACACACTGGTTCTCGATTTCATTTTTTAATTTTTCTGAATCAGGGGGAATGCGATACCATGCGATCTCGTCGCGAGTTACATCCAGAGCCAATTTAAAAGCTTCTTTGATTTGATGGTTGTTGGAACGCTTTGCCTGCCGGGCTATAACATAAGCATTTTTCTTGGAGAAACCCAATTCCAGAAGACCATCTTGGAAAACTTTCCGATTCCCCATCAGAAAACCTCCGCGCTCGCGGATATGATCTTTAGCCTTTTCAACACCTCTCAATGCCAGGCTGACATCACGTGGCATTAAATCCAACTCCATGTCACTTGCAAACCCATAAATTTCTTCGAGAGTCTTATAGTTCAGCTTATCTATAAAAAGAAATTTCTGTATATTTGCCTCACTGAAATTACATTCTTCAAAAATTTTAATTTTTTTATATTTCACTTCTTCCCAATACTTGCGGGTTCCTTCTTTCTTTTTAAACTGCGATTCGATTTCTGCTTTAGCTTTGAAGAAATAACTCCTCAACAAAAACCATTGGCTTTTCAAAGTGGACTCAATGATCCAGGAATATTTAGGTGTTAAAACAGTAAGCTTTGGATCTTCTAAAAGATGGATTTCGCCAGTCGCTAAAATATAATCCAAAAGTTCCAGGTGCCGTTCCAACAGAAAAGGATTGATCTGTTCGACAAACTTTCTAAAAATCGTTTTATAACGGTAGTTATCGAAGGGATTATTTTCTTTTTCAACCTCGCCCTTTTTCTCTTGCAACCGTTTTCCAATCAAGCGTGCTCCACTTTTTTCAAATCCGACAAACAGTTTGTCGCGTGCAGAAATATCTCTGATCTTAATTTGCTTAAGGCGGTTAACAATGACGGGAATTCGAGAAGAAAGCTCCTGCTCGATTTCTACGTAGGAGTGTGCCGGAGAACAATAGACATTCGCAATCAATTCATCTACATAATCCAGAGATGCGACTACTTTTTTAACTAGATGCTTATAAGTATCAAAGTTGAGGGTTTTATCCCCCTTTTTGCAGTCACGGATATCATTTAAATATTGTTTCGCCTGCTTGGTTTCTTCAGGCTGTGAGTAGGGATCATTGATCACACTCAAAAACAAATTTTCCGCTTCCTGTAACTCACGTCTGGCAAGAAGCTCCAAACCCTGACTCATGGTGTCATAAATAAACATTTTTCCCCTGTCCTAAGGTGTACTCCAACTGCGGGTTTAGATGCTGATTCAATCAAGGGAGATTTTTAAAATAACCGTAAATTGATTAATTCTAACTCTATTTGTTCACGCAGGATACAGGGAGGGAAATCCGATTTCTATCAGGTACAGGCAAAAAAAACCCGGAGAATGAGTATGGGCGACTCATCTCCGGGTTTTAAGCTTATTAGATCTGGCTTATATTCTGCTTATCGCGGTTCACACTCTGAAGGTGCATTGGCGATCAAATCATTTTCCATACTATAGGACAAGGACCGGTATTCCGGCTCTTCAACCCTTACAGGTTTGATATCCAGCAGAAGATTCTCATTTTTCATGAAAATAGCCAGAATATCGACAATATCCTTATAGAGCCCTCTCTCGGCCTTTCGAGATGTAAAGATACAAAACAAAGGACCCCATCGCCCAATATGGTTACGAGTAAATTTTTTCATGCTACTGGTCAGAACATTAATATTTCTCTCATCATGTCCGTTTTGAATCCCAAAAGCGGTTCTAAAACACATGAAGAACATGAATGCCAGTTCAATAGAGATATGGTCTACTCTTTCTCGGGTTCTATTGCGCGGCTGTTCAAATCCGAAGGTTTCATAAAAACCACCCAACTGAATCAAAACATCGGTTTGAGACTGGATTCCACCCTCGGTACCATACTGCATTTCATAGGGAGGACATTCCATCGAAACTGCATGCCCAAAAACCCTGATATATTCCTGTTGCACTTGCTTGACGGTCATTTTGGGTAAATATCTGTTAAACCCGTCAATGATCGATTTAACATGCTTCCAGTCTTCTTCGTCCACTAGCGCGATATCCATTGGCTCGAGCAGGGACTTGGGTCGGAAAAACTTTCGGTTCCAGGGATAACTAAAAGCACTGGAAAGAATATCGTAAATACGTCCTCTGGCTAATTGCAGAGAAATTCTTTCCTCTTTCAGCTCCTCCAGAGAACCCGTTTGCCCAAGTACTGCGAGCATTGGATCGCCTGATTTTGCTTGAGTTACATTGCCCATTTTATTCTCCTTGTTGCGTATTAACCGGATTCCGGGCGAGGCTC
>JAJDBH010000101.1 GCA_029261455.1 Nitrospinaceae bacterium | reverse complement strand
TGAAATGTCCGCCATCGGGAATGTTGTCGATAATAATTTCTGGTTTTCCAAACTTGAAAGGGTCGTCGAGACGTTTCAGTCGTACGACCTGGGTTTCTTCAGCGATATAGAGGTAATACCCGTCATCCAGTTTGGCAAAAGCCAGGCCGTGAGGGAGTTCCCGGTTTTCCAGAATGAGTACTTTTTTATCTGCGGCGCCATTTTTATCGTGATCGGGCAGGGCCACCACTTTTCCTGCTTTAGCTTGACTGAGAAATAAAACTCCCTGGTCGTCAAAAGCCATATGCCTTGCGCGAGGTACATTTTGGGAGAATATGTTGATACTGATATCAACAGGTAGTTTTAGATCCAAAATACCCGGTTTTTGGGAATGTGACTCCAAGGCATAGGCTAAAGCCACTTGAAAAAATAAAATAAAGCTGAGAAATGACCCTATTTTGCGCATAATAAAAATTTGATTGGCATAGCGTGAGTAAGTTATTGTCGCTGGCCTGTCGGGAAAATGGAAACCAGTATATAATAATTATCCCATTGAATTCTTTTTGATTCCTCGTTAATTTAACGAATATAAATAAATCTGAACATTGAGGTAAAACAGTTTTGAAATTTGAAGATGTATTAGGAAATCAGGTGCTTGTGCTGGATGGAGCCATGGGAACCATGGTCCAGAACCTGGAACTCGATGATGCCGCCTTTGGGGGTGCCGCATTTAAAATGCTGACGGATCTGCTGATTTTTTCCCGTCCTGATGATTTAGAAGGCATACATCTGAAGTATTTGCAGGCAGGGGCTAATCTGATTGAGACCAATACTTTTGGTGCTTCGCCGTTGAGGTTGAAAGAATTCGATTTTACGCAAATAGATCTGGCCGATATCAAGGCGATTCCGCAAGCACTCGATCTGAAAAAATCGGATTACTCAGCCATTACACATCACTTGAATGTTGAGGGTTGCCGGGTTGCCAGAAAAGCTATCGACAGCTATAAAAACGAACCCGATTACGATGGTCGACCCTTGTTCATTGCTGGCTCTATTGGTCCCTCCAATTATGTTTTGTCCAAAACCGAAGCGGCTCTCAATAAGGCAACCTGGGATCAAATCGTTGACAATAATTTCAAACAGGTGCGAGGACTGATCGAAGGCGGTGCCGATGTTCTTTTGTTCGAAACCCAGCAGGACATTCTTGAGCTGAAAGCATCCCTGATTGGTGCTAATAAAGCTTTTGAGGAAGCTGGCAAGCGTATTCCCATTATTGCTCAGGTGACGGTGGATGGGTTTTCCAAAATGCAAATCTTCAATACCGATATTCATGCGGCGCTTGTTGCGGTAGAGGGCATGGGCATTTCGGCTTTTGGCATCAACTGCAATACCGGCCCGGAGTTGATGGAAAAGACCGTGGAAAAACTGAGCAAGGTTTGTAGTTTGCCAATCTCCATTATTCCCAATGCGGGTCAGCCCGTCTCCGAGGATGGAAAGACCTGCTATAAGCTCGAACCGGAAGAAATGGCGGATTATGTAGAGCGTTTCGTTAAAGAATTAGGTGTGTCGATTGTTGGCGGTTGTTGTGGAACGACACCTGCACACATTCGCGCTTTATCGAATAGGTTAAAAGGAGTTGTTCCTAATAGAAAAAAATTGGAGAAACAGGTTTTTGTGTCGGGTCCACAAGAGGCAGTGGCTCTGGGCAGTTCTGATGCACTGGTCCGTATCGGTGAAAGACTGAATGTGAGGGGTAGCAAAAAAGTCCGCGAGGCAGTGGAACGTGATGACGGAATTCAAATGGGAGTTTTGGAGGAAGTTGTTGAAGAGCAGGTCAAAGATTTAGGCATCGAAATCATTGATGTTTGTATGGACAGTAACATTGTCGAAACAGAAAAAGTTTTGCCGCAGGCAATTTATGAGCTGACCAGTGATTTCAAAGGCGTCATGTGTATCGATTCTTTTTCTGTAGAGGCGTTGCAGACGGCGATTGAATCGTACCCTGGTAGGCCGATCATAAATTCGATCAGCCTGGAAGAGTATCAGGCTGGAGTGAGTAAGCTGGATGCAGTGTTATCGCAAACGAAACAGCATCATCCTGTGTATGTTGCGCTGGTGAATGGACCTGAAGGACCGGGGCAAACGGCAGATGAGAAATTTGAGCTGGCCGCGGAAATTGTACGTCAGGCGAAAGAAAATCATGGTGTGACTCCCGACCAGCTTCTGATTGATGTCAACGCTTACCCTATCGGGTCAGAATCGGTGGAAGGATTGAACTTCTGTGCCGAAACCTTGAAATGCCTGCCACGTATTAAAGCCATTCATCCTGATTTGAAAACAAGTATAGGGGTTGGCAACCTGACTAATGGCCTGGCTTCGAAGCCTTATATGCGGAAAGTTTTGACCAGCGTATTTTTGGATGAAGCCAGAAAGGCGGGACTGGACTGCGCCATATTGAATCCGCACCACTACGTTCCACTTGAAAGTCTGACGGAAAGTGATGTGGGGCTGGCGCGAAAAGTTATTCTAGATCGCGACATGACGGCGTTTGAAGAGCTGGAGGTGATTGCGCAGACGAAAAAAACTGGTGTCCAGGTAAAAAAAATCGATTACGACGATCTTTCTCTGGAGGAGAGTATTTGTCAGAGAATCAAAGATGGATTCAAACAAAAAGAAGAGGGGGTCATAAACAAAGAGGGTGGGGAGTTCCCTTATAAAGATAAAATCGTGGTCGATGTTGCCAAAGCCATTGACAAGCATGAACCGCTGACTTTTATAAGCGGGCATCTTATGATATCCATGCGTGAGTTGGGGGATGCGTTTGGGCGTGGTGAAGTGAGCCTGCCGCATTTATTGAAAAGCGCTGATGTGATGCGTCATGTCATGCTGTTTTTGGAAAGTTTCATGCGTTTTCAAAGCGGTGTCGAGCCCGGAGCGGCTATTGACTATAAAGGTGTGGTGGTCATTGGTACGGTTTATCAGGATGTGCATAGCATTGGTAAAGATCTGGCGAAAACTTTGCTCGAAAACTATGGCTACCGGGTGATCGACCTGGGTGTGCAGGTTCCCCTGGAGCGGTTCATCGATACTGCCAAAGAGGAAAAAGCCGATGCCATTGGCATGAGCGCATTGCTGGTGCAAACTTCCAATCACATGATCACTGTTTCGAAAATGTTGATGGAACAGAAAATCACAATTCCTTTGTTGTTGGGGGGCGCTCCTGTGAACGCCCGCCACGCCGGGTATGTGGCGATGCATGGCGGTGATGATACCGCAGCGATTCTGGATAATATTTTTTATTGCGGTAGCGGAATGGATGGCGTCAATACCATGGGGCTTCTCATGGATAAAAAGGAACGCCCCAGCTTGCTGAAGGGCAATAAAGAAAAGCTGATACGTGAGTATCAAAAAGCCAAGGGAATTGAGCAGGAGAAAGACAAGCTTTTGCAGACCCTGCCGCGAAGGAAGGTCAGTTTCAGGCATCATGAAACTCCTTCAGACGGATTTGGAAATCATAAAGTTGAATTTAAATTGCATAAGCTTGCAGGAAACCTTGATCGAAAAAGTTTGTATTCGCTGAATTGGAAGTTTGGCAAAAAATCAAGTTGGATTCATAAGGGCGTGACCCCGCAACAACTTGAGGCTTTGGAAAAAACCTGGGTAGAAAAAGCTGAAGACAATGGATGGATTATCCCTAAAGCCCGTTTTGGGCTTTTCCCGGTGCAATCGGATGGCGACGAGGTCGTTATTTATGATCAGAAAGACCGTGACAAAGAATTAGCTCGACTCCGGTTCGATGTCTGCATCGGAAAGGGGAGGAAAGATATCTTTTCGGTCGGGCAGTATTTTCACACCAAAGCATCGGGTCAGTGGGATGTGATCGGATTGCAGATATCGACCGCAGGTGACAAAGTTGAAGAGGGCGTAGAAGAGTTCAAGGCTCAGAACGACAGTGAGTCGGCGTTGTACCTTCAGGGTTTGAGCGACCGCGTGGCTGAAGATCTGGCGGAGTACATCCACCAACTTCTTCGCCAACGGATTGGGGCGAAGAAAGATAACCGGGGCCAACGCTACAGTCCGGGTTACCCGGCCATAACAGACCTGACTTACAATCGTGTTATTTGGGAGCTTCTCGGGGCTGAGGATATTGGCGTGACTCTGACCTCAGGGAACGAGTTCTACCCGCCCAGCACAACTGCGGCGGCGATTTGTTTTCATAAGGATGCTGGATACAGTTGATCCACTGGGCGTGGGTTAGCAAATCGTAAAATAAATTATTTTCTCTCGGCGTGGTCTCCCTCCTTAACCTGCTAAAATCAGGTTTCAAGTCCTTTAGATTTTCAGCCGATAAGAAAACACTTGCCAGATAAGGGTTTTGCTTGTCTGGCGCATTGCGGATTGTCGATATAAACGTATGAATTAAAAGGTTTTGGTGGATTGATGGTTGGGGGAAATAAACCCTTTATATAGTTGAAATCATTTGTTAAGATAATAAGGAAGATTACCCAAACTAGACAAAGGGATGTCGCCCAGCAAGTTTTATTTCTGGAGGCCTCTTTTCAAATTATAAATCCGCTATTTTTGAGGCAAATTGAATCATGTTTAAGCGATTCACCGAGAGGGCGCGAAGAGTCATAATCCTTGCTCGCGAGGAAGCTGAACTTTATCGCCACGAATATTTAGGTACAGAACATATTTTGCAGGGTGTTATCAAGGACGGTGGGGGCATAGCTGTTGCCATTGTTCAAAAAAGCGGAGTGGATCTGACTCAGTTGAAAAAGGAGTTGGAAAAGAACCTGCCTCGCAGCTCAAATTCCCTGATCATTGGGGATATCCCTTTCACTTCTCGAGCCAAGAAGGTTTTGGAATTCGCAGTAGAGGAAGCGCGAGCCTTGAATCATAATTATATTGGCACCGAGCACCTTCTTCTAGGTCTTTTGAAGGAAAAGGAAGGCGTCGCTTGCCGGGTTCTAAATAGTTTCGGTATGTTCTTTGATGATGTCCGCGAAAAAATTGTGGAAATGTTCAAAGAGCCGACCGAGAGCAAAGGCGAAGTGGGCAAAACTCCGACTTTGGATGAATTCAGTCGCGATTTGACGAAAATGGCGATCGACGGAAAGCTGGACCCTGTCATTGGTCGAGCGAAAGAAATCGAACGTGTGATTCAGATTCTGAGTCGTCGTACTAAAAACAATCCGGTTTTGATTGGTGAACCCGGTGTTGGTAAAACTGCGATTGTCGAAGGACTGGCTCAGCTTATTTCAGAACGAGAAGTGCCGGATACCCTTTTTGAGAAGCGTGTGGTTTCGCTGGATTTAGGTTCCCTGATTGCAGGTACCAAGTATCGCGGTCAGTTTGAAGCGCGCCTCAAAGGCATCATGAAAGAAATTATCCAGAATGACAGTGTCATTTTGTTTGTTGACGAGTTGCACACTCTGGTAGGAGCGGGAGCTGCCGAAGGCTCCGTTGATGCCTCCAATATGCTCAAACCAGCTCTTTCCCGTGGTGAAATCCAATGCATTGGTGCTACCACTTTGGAAGAGTACCGAAAATACATTGAGAAGAATGGCGCATTGGAAAGACGTTTTCAGCCCATCATTGTGAATCCACCGACGGTGGAAGAAACAATTGAGATCATTAAGGGGTTGAAGGTTCCGTATGAATTGCATCACAGGGCAAAAATTTCGGACGAAGCGATTGTTACTGCGGTTCGATTTTCCGAGCGATATATCAGTGACCGGTTTCTCCCCGATAAAGCTATTGACGTGATTGATGAGGCGGGGTCCAGAGTACGTCTGCGTGAGATCACTCAATCTCCTGAGATGAAAAAAATTCAGCGAGATATAGATATTGTCATTCGTGATAAGAAGGTCTGCATCGAAAATCAGGAATTTGAAAAAGCTGTTGAGTTGCGTGATAAAGAAGAAGAGCTGCGCGATAAGCTGGATGTGGTGAAGGCAGATTGGGATAAGGGTCGCGATGTCAGCGAGCCAAGCATTACAGAGGATGATATTGCTGATGTTGTTTCCAGTATGACCGGAATACCGCTCTCACGAATTGAAGAGAAGGAAACCGCACGCCTAATTGACATGGAAAATGAGCTGGCTGCTAAAGTGGTTGGTCAGGGTGAGGCTATCAAAGTGTTGACCAAGGCGATTCGCCGGGCTCGCTCTGGTTTAAAAGATATGAAAAGACCGATTGGCACTTTTTTGTTTCTGGGACCAACTGGTGTTGGTAAAACGGAGTTGGCAAAGGTGTTGGCCCAATTCATGTTTGGCAATGAGGATGCCCTCATCCGGTTGGATATGTCTGAGTATATGGAGAAATTCAATGTGTCTCGTCTTACCGGGGCACCTCCAGGATATGTCGGTTATGAGGAAGGCGGCCAGTTGACAGAAAAAGTACGTCGTAAACCCTATTCGGTGGTTCTTTTTGACGAGATCGAAAAGGCAAATTCGGATATCTACCATCTCTTGTTGCAGATTATGGACGATGGTCGGTTGACCGATAGTTATGGTAGGGTGATTGATTTCAAGAACACGGTTGTGATCTTGACCTCCAACATCAGTTCCCGGATGTTGGAAAAGGGAACCAGCCTTGGATTTCACAAGGATGATGATGAGCTGAATTACGATAAGATGCAAAAGGAATTGAAACAGGACCTGAAAAAGACCTTTAACCCTGAGTTTCTCAACCGTTTGAGTGAGACAGTGGTATTCCGTCCTCTGGAATTGGAAAATATTGTCGAGATTCTTGATGTGCAGTTGAACATTCTCAACGAGCAGTTGATCCAACAGGGGTTAACCATTGATGTGACACCTAGCGCCAAAAGATGGCTGGCTGAAAAAGGCTTTGATGCTAGTTTTGGTGCCCGGCCTTTGAAAAGAGCGATCCAAAAGCACTTGGAAGATGTTTTGTCTGATGAAATGCTCAAGGGTCGATTCAAAAATGGCGGTCTCATTGAGGTTAGCTTGCAGGATGACAGTCTGGTGTTTGTTGAAAAATCTGGAGCTGTTAACGTTGGTGGATAAATTTTTATTCGCTTAAACGGAAGCGATAATGATTAAAAATATTTAAAGTATTAAGTTTCAGTGGGTTATACTGCTGAGGCTTGATACTTTTTTTTGCCTGGAAATGCCAGGTGAGGTTTTCACCCTGATAACTCGAAAAAATTCAGATAGTTCTGGCCGAATGGTAAAAAAAGCCCACATTTTTTTTGCAGCTATTATTGGCTTTGTTCTCCTAGCTTTGGTTCCCTTTGCGTTTGCTCAAGAAGGTGAAGATATCCAGTCCGTGAAGGTTGAAGGAAATAAGCGGATTGATGAATCGACGATTCTCTATTACATCAAATCCAAACCTGGCACCTTGCTTTCCAAAAAACAGATCCGCGAGGATATTGAACAAATATATAGCTTGGGGCAATTCAAGGACATCCGTGTTGAAACAAGGGAGACGCTGAAGGGGCTGGAAATTGAATTTATTGTTGAAGAGATTCCCTCCATCGGTGATGTCGAAATTGTTGGTAATGACAAGGTTGATTCCAATGACATCCGGGAAAAAATCGGACTCAAGCGAGGGGCGACTTTCAATGACCACTTGATTCTGGAGAGCAACGAGGAAATTCTAAAACTCTATCGCGAGAAAGGATACTTTTTTGCTCAGGTCAACATTGATACTACGTCCGGCCAGGGAAATCTGGTCAGCGTTTCAATAAGGATCAAGGAAGGGGAAAAAGTAAAAATTGAAAAGATTCGTTTTTCAGGAAATAAAGCCTTTCCAGATAAAAATCTCCTCGGGCAGATGGAAACCCAGGAAAAGACCTGGTATTCCTTTATAGATGATTCAGGGGTGTACCAAAAAGATATTTTAAAGCTGGATTTATTCAGGATAGAAGGTTTTTATCACGACAACGGTTATCTTAGGATCAAGGTATTAGAACCTCGAATTGACATCAACAAAAGGGCGAGAGAAGTCCATATCACTATTCCGGTTGAGGAAGGTCCGCAGTTCCGGGTGAAGAGTTTGAAGGTGAATAGTGATGACGCGGTATCTGCAGATGAAATTCAAAAAAGCATTCAGACCAAGGTGGGTACAGTTTATAACGTGTCTCAACTTCGTCAGGATATTTTAACGATTGCCGATTTATATTCTAAAAAAGGTTATGCCTACGCTGACGCGAACCCGGTTTCCAAGTTAAACGACGAAGACCGTACCGTTGACTTGTCTATTGAAGTTGATAAGGGCAAAAAAGTTTATGTTGGCAATATTGAGATTCTGGGAAACCTTAAAACCCGGGACAATGTTATCCGTCGCGAATTCCGTTTGAAAGAAGGGGAGTTGTTTGACAGTTCCAAGTTAAAGCGGAGCAAACAGCGACTCAACAACCTCAATTTTTTTGAAGATGTCAAAATTGATACTCATAGAGGGCAAGACCCTGACCTAATTGATATTCTCACTACAGTGACTGAAAAGCCTTCAGGATCGTTCTCAGTTGGTGCTGGTTTTAGCTCGGTTGAGAATTTGATTTTTACCACCTCGATCACGCAGAATAACTTGCTGGGCAATGGTCAGCGGTTGAGCCTGAATGCTCAATTGTCCTCGATCCGCTCAGATTTTAATGTAAGTTTTACCGAACCACGTTTGTTTGATTCCGAAATACTACTGGGAGTTGATGCATTTAATCAGGACCAGGATTTTCTTAGCTTCGACTCCAAATCAACCGGAGGTGGTATTCGTTTGGGTAAAAATATTTCTGAATATGATTCGATTAACTTGAGATACCGTTTTGATAATGTAGAAGTGACGGGACTGAGTGCTGCTGATGAAACGGAATTTTTTAAGAACGAGACCCGTGTGACCAGCAGGATTGCTCCCACCATTACTCACGATTCGCGGGATAATTTTTTAAACCCTTCCAAGGGTTGGAGGCATGTGTTAGGATTTGAGCTTGCCGGGCTGGGTGGTGCTAAATTCACTAAATCTGTTTATGAAGTGACGTATTATCACCCTCTGGTGGGTAAGCTTGTTGGTGCGGCGCATGCCCGGATAAATTACGCCGAGGGTTATGGCGGAGAAGGGCTTCCGGGTTTTGAAAGATATTTCATGGGAGGGCCGACTTCCCTGCGAGGTTTTACAATTCAAGACGTCGGTCCCAAAGATAGTGATGGTGATCCAATAGGGGGTAGCCAATCATTACTTCTTAATTTAGAAGTGCAATACCCCTTCACCAAATCTTTTCGAGGGTTTGTGTTTTATGACCGTGGAAATGTTTATGGCAGCGGAACTAATACCAGTACCACAGCGAAAACCTTTGATTTGGGAGAAATGCGCAGTAGTGTAGGTGCGGGTATTCGCTTTATCAGCCCTTTTGGTCCGCTGGGTTTTGCTTACGGAGTTAAACTGGATAAGGAAACTGGTGAAGAGGCGGCAGAATTTCATTTCTCAGCAGGAAGCGCATTTTAAAATTTATATTTCACAAAGGATCAGGTTTATGCAGTTAAAATTTTTTCGGAAGTTCAGGTTCATTTGCTCACTTCTCATTTTGGGTTTTCTGATTTGTGGGCCCTTTGCAGTTTCGTCATTTGCCGCAGATGCCCGCATAGGGTTTTTGAATATTCAGAAAGCAGTTTCCAGCACAAAAGAATGGAAATCCAATTTTAATAAATTTAAATCGGATTTCACTAAAGAGAAAAAAAGAATCAAGATCAAGGAACAAAAGATTAAAAAAATGCTGGAGAACCTGAACAAGCAAAGTTTTGTTCTAGACCCGGAACTGAAAAAGAAAAAAGAAGATGCGTTTAGAAAAGAAAAAATAGAATTTGAAAGATATGTCCAAGACCAGAATGCGGAATTCGGAAAAAAAGAGAAGGAAATGACGCAAAAAATTCTGCTTAAAATGATGGATGTTATAAAAAAAATCGGTAAAGAAAAGAAATATACAATGATTCTGGAGCAGAAGGTTGTTCTCTACCATGACAAGGGTAATGATTTGACAAGTATCGCAACAAGAGCCTATGACAGGACTAATAAATAGTTTCGCTTAGGCTAAAAAACCTGATTGCTCCCGCACGTACGCTCACTGTAATTCCTGAAAAAGCCATAGGCTTTCAACAGTAAGGATGGATTCCTATATGATGGATATTAATGAAATCAAAAAAATCATTCCCCATAGATATCCTTTTCTGCTGGTCGATAAGATAGTTGAATGTGATATGGAATCCCGCATTGTCGGTATCAAAAATGTCACGATCAATGAGCCTTTTTTTCAAGGGCATTTTCCTGAGTTTCCAGTTATGCCGGGCGTGCTTATTATTGAGGCCCTGGCACAGGTCGCCTGCATTTTAGGAATTAAAATTATGAACAAGGAAGGTCAGTCTTCCGTATTCTTCACCGGTATTGACGGGGCTAAATTCAGGAAACCTGTTGTGCCGGGAGATCAACTGCGTCTTGAGTTGACTAAAATCAAGCAAAGAGGAACGCTGTTCCGGTTTGAAGGCAAAGCATTTGTAGGCGACGCTTTAGCCACTGAGTGCACTATTCAGGCAATGCTCGGCAAAGACTGATATAGTTGACGGCCTACTCACCTTTTTTTATTTCGCGTATCTTTTTCCGGCCAATCATGATGGCTTTATCCCTTAGAACGTGACCATTCATTCCAGTGCAGTCATTCACACAGATGCCGAACTAGCCCGAGGGGTCGAGGTGGGTCCTTTTACCACTATTGGCCCAAATGTGCGAATTGGTGAGGGGACAGTTGTGGGCCCCAATGTCGTGATTGAGGCGGGTACTG
>JAJDBH010000100.1 GCA_029261455.1 Nitrospinaceae bacterium | reverse complement strand
GCTGTCTTGACCAGAGGCAGGGTCACTTTTTTCTTTTTGATATAAGACTCCTGATTAATGGTCGTGACCGCATTTTGAATGGATATAAAATCTCGGGGAATGCGGGATAGTAGAAAATGGATGATAGGTTCCGGCATGGTCAGGTTGATATCTTTTGCTAGCTTCATAATAATTTTAGCAGTTGTTGCATCATCAATAGGTTTGATTTCCGCAACCATTCCCCACTGAAACCGCGATGTCAGGTAACTCTCCATAGCAGAATTCTTGTCAGGGGGAAGGCTGGCGGTGAACGCAAGCTTTCCGCCCTTTTCCGTGATCTCGTTGTAGATATGATAAAGTTTTTCTTGTGCAATAGAGGAGTGGGCGATGCCTTCGACATTATCCATGAGAAAAAAATCAACGTCCAAAAGTTGGTCGAGGGTCTTCTGGGCTTCGAGGGATTGACCATCCCCCATCTTAATGGCAAAATCATTTCCCTGAATGCAAACAGCGCGTAACCCCTTTCTTGCTGTGAAATTTCCTATCGACAGGAGTAAATGCGTTTTGCCCAGGTTTTTCTGACCAAAAAGATACAGAGCTTGAAAGGGAACTTGAATCCCGGAGCAGAATTCTTTCGCTGTTTCAAAGGCAATGCGTGAACCGTCTGAAACCACAAAGTTGGAAAAATCATATTCCGGGTGAGATGGGAAATTCAGCAGTAACTGTTGGCCGGGTTTGTCGGTCATGGTTTTGGTGGCACCGTTTAGCAAGTTAGGCAGTAACGCCCCAAGGCGTAGCCTAAGGTTATTTGGGGCCAGCCTGAATTTCAATGGAAGCTTTGCCCAGCGTAGATTTAATCATCACGGCACAAAGCCAACCTTCTTTTTCATAATTCAGGATTGTAGTTTCATGTTTGATGGCGTTGACAAGGTTCCAGCCTTTGTTGACCATTTCGTTTTGGTAAAAGGTGACGACATCATTCAAGTCACTCCAACAGGAATAAAAAAACCGGACCACCTTAACGGTTCCGCTTCCTGACTCATAAACAAAAGACTTGGCATGATTTCGTTCAAATCCATTGGGTACGGGAATGTCTGAAAAAGGATAGACCATTTCAGGGGGAGGCGGCGGCGGAGGGGGAGTTGTCGCGGTCATTTCCTCCCATGTAGCGCACCCGGCAGTGAACAACCAGGCTCCAAATAGTGAAAACAGGAATAGTCGCTTAATCATTTGTACCTCCTCCAAGATAGACCACTAGTAAACCTGCCATCATGAGAAAAAAACCGATCAACCTCATAGTTCCATCGGGCATATCTGGAACTTTTCGCGCAAAGGATTTAACTTGCTCTGGAAAACAAAAATAAGGAATTCCTTCAAAGACCATCATCAAGCCTATGGCAGACAGAAACAGACTCATATCTTTGACCAATTATAAACGGGGAAAAACATTCGCATAACTTTAGATGTTCTCAGTTTTCAGGCTGCTTGGAAGATGAGAAAGTCCTTATCCCAAAAAAACGGCTTGCCTGTTGACGAGTAGATGATTAAATAAAATTGACGGCTATTCGGGTTGGTCGGCTTGAGGAACAGGTCAGCGCGAAAACCTATAGTCTGTTGCGATTATCTTTTATCTCATAAAGCGAGTCAATACATAATTGGAGGGAAGAGGAGGCTGGAAAGCAGGTTCTGCCAAGGGGTTTTGAGGTTGTAAATAAAGAGGAAAGCATTATATAATTATTTGAATTATTTTTTCCTTTAAATACCCATATCAAGGTCTTATCAACAGGTTTGTTACTAGGGGAATAACATTTGTTCCTTGATAGAAAATGATTGAACCTTGCTTGAATTTATTGGTCTGTAAGGGGTTGGAATAGTTGAAATCTTAAATTAATTTTTTTTAACTGAAATAACTACCCCTAAAGTATTAAGCTATATTCAAATTTACCGCTCAATTATTAGAGCTTGGGTTGTTTTCCCCGAGAACTCCTTTCGCAAAATTTAATTTTTTGATTGTTACAAATAAGGATTAAAAAATATGTTTAAATCTTTTGTCCATCGTGCCCGATTAACTTCATTGGTTTTTGTGTTTTTGCTTTCGCTGATCATTTCTCCAGAGGTCATTTTTGCATTAAGTAGTAATACCCAGCCACTCGCAAGTAATATTTTTGTGGAGATCGCAAAAAAACAAAACCCCGCTGTGGTTAATGTGAGTACAAAGGCAAAAGCCGAGGTCGCACCGCAGAGAAATTTCCCTGTACCTCGCCCTAATAATCCGCGTCCGGGACCAGGGCAGGGTAAGTCTCCAGATCCATTTCGTGATTTTTATGACCGTTTCTTCGGTGAGCGTCAGAACCAGCAGCCTAAGAGGGGTATGGGTTCCGGATTTGTCATCGACAAAGAGGGCCATATTCTGACCAACTATCATGTGATAGAAGGTGCTGATGAAATTGTGGTGATGCTTGAAGATAATGGTAAAGAGAAAGAATACACCGCTACCTTGATAGGGTCAGATTCCAAAACTGATATTGCCTTGGTTAAAATCAATCGTGAACCTGGAGATACTACTGAGTTCCCCTTTCTAAAATTGGGTAGTTCTGAGCACCTTGAAGTGGGCGAATGGGTAGTGGCCATTGGTAACCCCTTTGGTCTCAGTCATACCGTTACGGTAGGTGTGGTGAGTGCTTTGGGTCGGAGTATTGGTGCCGGTCCCTATGATGAGTTCATTCAAACTGATGCTTCTATCAACCCCGGAAACAGTGGTGGACCCCTTATAAATATCGAAGGGGAAGTGATTGGAATCAACACAGCCATCATTTCAGGGAACACGGGTGGAAATGTGGGAATTGGATTTGCCATCCCCATCAACATCGCCAAGGGAATTTTAAAGGACTTGAAGGAAACGGGATCAGTAACCCGTGGTTGGTTGGGGGTGATGATTCAAAAAATCACTCCTGAGCTGGAAAAGTCTTTTGGCCTTAACCAAAGTGAAGGGGCTCTGGTTGGTGATGTGATCCCGGATGGTCCTGCGGCAAAGGGGGGTATCCTACGTGGAGATGTAATCACAAAGTTTAACAATCAACTTGTCAGGGAAATGGAAGACCTTCCCAAAATCGTTGCTGCGACACACCCCGGTTCGGCTGTTGATGTCGAGGTGATCCGTGACGGTTCTCTAAAAGTACTCCGCGTTACCATAGAAGTATTGCAAGATTCAAAAGAAGTGGTGGTGGCCAAAGCGGATCCTCTGGGCCTTCAGGTTCAGGACATTACCGAGGAGATAGCGCAAGGTTTGAAGTTGCAGGATTTGGAAGGAGTTCTAGTTTCTGATGTGGCTGCGGGAGATGCCGCCTCAGAAGCGGGTATCCGCCGAGGAGATGTTATTTCGGAAATGAACCGTGCTCCAGTCAAAAATGTAGAGGACTACCAGAACCTGCTGGCATCCGTGCAAAAGGGCTCTTCTGTTCTTTTCTTGGTTAAACGTGGTGGAAGCACTATATATATTGCTGTCAAAGTCGAGTAAAGCATCGCTTTATTCTTTTTTGAATTAAGGTTCTTGTCTGTTGAGTAAGGGGTAGTGATTTTCTAAGAATCCTACCCCTTATTTTTTTTCACTTTTTTTATCCTGTCTAAAAGTGCGTGTACCTTCGAAATGGTTTTGGTTTTTTGCTGCGTTTGTCTTGCTGGGGCAACCTTTTGTCTCTGCCGAAGAGAGCTATAACCGTAGAACCCCTCTTGTCCGGGCTGTAGAGAAAGTCAGCCCTGCTGTTGTGAATATTTACACGACGGAAATTTCTCGACCTGCACGTAATCCCTTCAGAAGTTTTGGTAACAACCTGTTTGACCAGTTCTTCAAAGACTTCATTCCTCCTACAGCAAATCAGAGGCGTAGCTTGGGCTCTGGTGTCCTCATCAATGATGAGGGATTCATTCTCACCAACGAACATGTCATCGCAAAGGCCTCAAAAATTCATGTCATATTGAGTGACAAGCAAGAGTTTGATGCCAGTGTTATTGGAGCCGATATTAAGTCTGATCTGGCGATCATCAAGATCAACTCTGACAAACCTTTGCCTTATGTTGAAATGGGAAGGTCCGATGATTTGATGATTGGAGAACAGGTGTTGACCATTGGTAACCCTTTTGGATTGCAACACACCGTTACGACCGGGATCATTAGTGCTTTGAATCGTAATATCAGAGCTGGAAAGAATATGGTTTACAGCGACTTCATTCAGGTTGATGCTTCGATTAATCCGGGAAATAGTGGTGGTCCTTTGCTGAATATCAATGGTTCTCTGATAGGGATTAATACAGCGATATACCAAAAGGCCGAGGGGATAGGTTTCGCTATCCCCATCGACCATGCCAGACGTATTGTCGATGAGTTGATCCGTTATGGAAAAGTCCGGCGCGGCTGGCTGGGAGTTTCCGTTCAGGAGTTGGATGCTCAACTCTCACGTCATTTTAAATTGGATCGGCAAAAAGGAGTTCTGGTCGTTGGCGTTGCCGATAACAGCCCGGCTGGAAAAGCCGGTTTAAAGCGTGGGGATATCATCATAGCGATTGACGATCATGATGTGAAGAATAAGTCAGATTTTCGCGGACGCATGGCATCTTATACTGTGAGCAGTTCTATTCGGTTTTCCATCCAACGAGATGGAAGAGTGATGGAGCGAAGAGTTCGTGTCACCGCTATTCCCAAAAGTTATGTTAAAGAGTTCACCCGAAACTGGCTTGGGTTGCTTGTTCAGGAGAACAGCGAACGCTTTGCCCGATCAAACAGGCTTGGGACTTCCAAGGGAATGGTTATTACGGAGGTGGTTCCTAACAGTGCTGCCGGAAGAATTGGCATTAAACCCGGTGATGTTATTCGACAAATGAATCAAAAACCGGTGAACAATGAAGAAGATTATAATAAGGCCGTTGCCGAAATAAATAATCCGGATCGTATTTTACTTTTGGTCCAGCGTGGGCGGCAGGGGTATTATGTGACTCTGGAGCCCTGATTAAAATTATTCTCCAGTGCAGACGGCAGGGGTGTTTAGCCCTGAAACCTTGTTAAAACTTTTCCCTCCTTTTTTATGACGGTTAAACAGGACATCGAGGATCTCAAGCAGACGATCCATCAGCACGATCACCATTACTACGTTAAAAACTCCCCAACGATTTTAGACCAGGAGTATGACGCGCTTCTTCGGCGTTTGCGAGAACTGGAAGCTGCTCATCCTGAATACGTCACTCCAGACTCTCCTACACAGAGGGTGGGGGGTAAAGTGGATGAGAGATTTAAAGCGGTCATGCATCCGGTTCCCATGCTCAGTCTCGATAACACCTATAATATTGATGAGGTGCGGGCTTTTCATCAGCGGGTGCTCAAAGGCCTGCCGGATATCCCTGAAGATTCTATTGAGTATGTGGTGGAGTTGAAATTCGATGGCCTGGCAGTGGCTCTCACCTATGAAGATGGTTTGCTGGTAAGAGGCGCAACCCGAGGCGATGGTTTGCAGGGTGAAGATATCACAGCAAATTTAAGAACCTTGCGTTCCATCCCTTTGAAAATTGATACGGAACCCTTTAAGCGAATAGAAGTTCGCGGTGAGGTTTATATGCCGAAAAAGGAGTTCGTTCGTATTAATGCTGAGCGAGAAGCCGAAGGGGAAACGCCATTTGCAAATCCCAGAAATGCTGCCGCCGGGGCCTTGCGTCTTCTTGACCCGGCTATCACTGCCCAACGCAAACTCGACATCTTCATTTATGCGGTGGGTTTTCTCGATAGCAATCCTTTCGAGACTCACCGTGAATTGCAGGAACAACTGGCGGCATTGAGGTTCCCGATCAATGAGCACAACCGATTATGTGGGAATTTTGAATCGACTCTCTCCTTGATTGAGGAGTTTCGCGACAAAAGAAAAGAGTTTGATTATGAAGTGGATGGCTTGGTCATTCAGTTGAACTCACTGGCTCACCGCAAACAACTGGGTGAGACTTCCAAATTCCCTCGCTGGGCAGTGGCCTATAAGTATGAAGCTGAACAAGCAGTGACAGAAATCATGAATATTGTTTGTCAGGTCGGCAGGACGGGGTCTATCACTCCTGTTGCGGAGTTACAGCCTGTATTGATCTCAGGTTCCACTGTCAGCAGGGCGACCTTGCATAACGAAGATGAGATCAAGCGTAAGGATATTCGCGTTGGAGATCGGGTGGTGATCGAAAAGGCCGGTGAAATCATTCCCAAAGTCATCCGGGTTATTGAGCCTTCCGGTGATCGAGAAATGCCTTTCAAGATGCCCACAGTCTGTCCCGAATGTCAGTCTTCAGTCTATCGTGCTGAAGGCGAAGTGGTCTTAAGATGTGTGAACAGTGCCTGCCCAGCACAGTTGAAAGAAAGGCTTAAACACTTTTCTTCCAGAAAGGCGATGGACATTGATCATTTTGGTCCGGCGGTGATAGAGCAGTTGGTTGATTCTGGGCGTGTTAAAAACTTTTCCGATCTCTACACCCTTAAACTGGGTGAGGTTGCTTCTTTGGAGCGCATGGCAGACAAGTCGGCACAAAACCTGGTTTCAGCAATTGAAAAGAGCAAGTTGGCGGGACTCTCCCGTTTCTTGTTTGGCTTGGGGGTGCGACATGTCGGACAACGCACAGCGATTCTTCTGTCCAGAAGATTCAGATCTATTAAAGTATTGCAGGAGACCAGTTATGATGAACTGGAAAAAAATGATGAAATAGGTCCGGTCATCGCTGAAAGCCTGAAAGCATTTTTGGATCGAGACACCAATAGGCAAGAGATAGATCGGTTGCGGGAACTTGGCATTCTTATGGAAGAGCAGGGTGAGGCTCCTGAAAGCGGAGGACCTTTTGAGAGTCAGCAGTTTGTTCTTACAGGAACTCTGACCCGATTCACTCGTGAGGAAGTTAAAGAGAAAATACAATCTCTTGGTGGCCGGGTGACGACATCGATTTCCAAAAAGACCGATTATGTTGTAGCGGGAACTTCAGCCGGATCGAAACTGGAAAAAGCTCAGCAGCTCGGCATACCGGTATTGGATGAGGAAGCGTTACAAAAATTAATGGAGAATGGGTAACCCCTTCAGCGGGCAGCGGATGAACTGGTTCTTCTGCGGACTGGACGTTTTGAGTTTTGGGGTCTTCGACCATCCGGTTTTCTGGATTTTGGAGGAGGGCCGCGTCGCTTTCTCATGGGAGGCTTGCCTTCTTTTTCTTCCAGAAACAGTTCTTCTTCAGGCCAGGATACTGGGATTTTGTTTTTAAGGTAATCCTCAACACGTTCCAGATGCTGGGCGAAGTCCTCACAACAAAGTGTGATAGCCGTGCCCTTGTTTCCGGCTCGTGCGGTTCTGCCTATACGGTGAACATAGTCTTCTGCGTCTTGCGGTAAATCATAATTTATGACATGGGTGATGTCGTCGATGTGCAATCCACGCGAAGCAACATCGGTAGCAATTAGGATATCTAGATCGCCCTCCTGAAATCTTTCTAACACCTTTATTCGAGCATTCTGGTGAAGGTCGCCACTAATTTGTCCTGCATTGAAGCCGTTGTGATTCAGCTTCCATTCAAGAATCTCGCATTCAATTTTAGTATTGGAAAAAATCAGCACCTTTTTGCCAGCTTCTTTTTTCATCAATCCTAAAAGGAGGTTGAATTTTTCATGCTGTCCAACGTGATAGAGGATCTGGGTGATTGCATCGACAACGGCCTTTTCTGGCTCAATGGCTACTCTGACCGGATTATTCATGTGCTCGTAGCACAATTCCATCACCCGGTGATTGAGTGTTGCAGAAAACAGCATGGACTGACGTTTGTCATAGGCCGAACAGTTGCGGAATAAATAACGCAGGTCGGCAATGAATCCCATATCAAACATACGGTCAGCCTCATCGACTACTAGAACTTCGACTTTTTTCAAACTGAAGAACTTTTGCTTATAGAAGTCGATCAACCGTCCCGGTGTGGCGATCAGGATATCTACTCCGGCCTTGATCTGGTTTTTCTGTTTTTCATAATCCACCCCTCCGATAACGCAAACCGTTTTAAATGAACAATGCTTGCCCAGAAGCAGAGCATCCTTCTCAATTTGCCTTGCCAACTCGCGGGTTGGAGCGATGATCAATGCACGGGGACCTTCTTTTCCCTTAGGTACGGGCGGTGGAGTTTTTTCTAATAGTCGTGTGAGTAGAGTGATTAAAAAAGCTGCGGTTTTCCCGGTTCCGGTCTGCGCTTGCCCAGCCAGATCCTTACCCCCAAGAGTAATGGGTAGAGACTTGCTCTGGATCGGTGTGCAGGTTTCAAATTTAGCCTCACGAATACCCTGTAATACAGGTTCGGGTATGGGGAGAGATTCAAAAGTCAATAGTTCCAAAAGATGCTCCAGGTGGGCACTTCTTAAAAGGACTCGTGAGAGTTAGAGCCTTTGTTTTCAAGTGGTTAAAAAACTTTGTTGAAGACAAGGGTCATTATGAGGGGCTTAACCCTGATTTGCAACTCAATTCTCATTTTTCTTGACTTTGGAGGGGGGGAAATGTTTAAATCGCCCTTCAATTTTGGTTCCTGTAGCTACCCCCGATTTTATGTCCGCTCACACGTGATTTCAAAGAGACTACCCTTTGATTTTCAACGGTTTTAGTTGCGAAGGGGAAAGCTAAGGCGTTGGGTTGAGCGAGTGTGGAAAAAGAGAATTAGCATTATTTTTGATTCAATTTGAACGGATAAACTTGCTATGAGTGGATTATGGGATTTTCTCCGTTTTGAGGTGACTTTGTGATTCAACATGATGTAGTGATTATAGGTGCTGGACTTGCAGGGATGCGTTGTGCTCTGGAGGCGTGTAAGGAACTGGATGTCGCCGTGTTGACCAAGGTCTATCCTTCCAGGTCCCATTCTGGTGCAGCGCAGGGCGGAATCGCCGCTTCTCTGGGGAACTCGGAACCGGATAGTTGGGAAGAGCATATGTACGACACCATCAAGGGTGGCGACTTCCTCAACGATCAGGACGCAGTGGAAGAGTATGTTAAAGCCGCGCCGAGAGTCATTTACGAATTAGAGAATATGGGCTGTATTTTCAGCCGTACACCGGATGGGAAAATTGCCCAGCGAAGTTTTGGTGGGCATTCCAAACCGCGCGCTTGTTTTTCTGCTGATCGCACCGGCCATGCCATCTTGCATGCCCTTCATGAACAGCTCATGAAGAATGAGAAATCCGTAAAAATTTATAATGAGTGGTATATGCACTCTTTGATCGTCGATGGCGATCGTTGTAACGGTGTTGTGGTCAGTAATGTCCAGACCGGTGAGGTAGAAGTGATTCAAGCTAAGGCTGTGGTTTTTGCCACAGGCGGATATGGCAGAGTTTTTAAAATCACATCTAACGCTTTTGCAAGTACGGCTGATGGAGTTATGGCCGCGTTTGAGGTAGGCCTTCCTCTGGAAGATCCCGAGTTTGTTCAGTTTCATCCATCTGGATTATACCGTCAGGGAATTTTGTTTTCAGAAGCGGCCCGAGGTGAAGGGGCTTATCTCCTGAATGGGAAAGGTGAACGCTTCATGGAAACGTATGCACCGTCTCGTATGGAACTGGCTCCTCGTGATATTGTCGCCCGGGCTGAGCAGAGTGAAATCGATGCCGGCCGTGGTGTAGACGGCGAAAACTGTATCAACCTTGACTTGCGTCACCTTGGTAAGGAAAGGATCATGGAACGCCTTCCACAAATCCGGCAATTGGGTATCGACTTTTTGGGTATCGATTGCATTACCGATTGTCTTCCCATTCAGCCTACTGCGCATTATTCGATGGGAGGGATTCCAACTGATAAGGACTGTCATGTAATCAGCGATGAAAAGGGCACCCGCATGAACGGATTTTTCGCTGCTGGGGAATGTGCCTGTGTCTCCGTTCACGGAGGAAATCGGCTGGGAACAAACTCCCTTCTGGAAGCCGTGGTGTTTGGAGAACGTGCGGGTAAATCCGTACTCGAATATGCAGTGGGCATTGACCACGGAAACGTCAATGAAGGACAGGAAAAAGCCAAGGTCCTGGAAAAGTTTGAAGATATTTATCAAAGGGATGGATCAGAAAGCTATAACGACATCCGTGATGCAATGAAAGAGATTATGATGAGTCATTGTGGGGTTTTCCGCGATGAAGAAAAACTAAAAGTCTGTATTGAAACCTTGAAAGGACTGCAGGAGCGGTTCAAAAAAGGTAAAGTGACCGACAAAGGAAAGCTTTTTAATACAGAAATTTATGAGATTTTGGAGTTGGGAAATATGTTGGGTATGGCTGTGATTATTGCTGGCGGTGCCTTGGAGCGAAAAGAAAGCCGAGGTGGACATTTCCGCACGGATTTCCCGAAGCGTGATGATGAAAACTTTCTCCATCACTCAATGGTCTTTGATTCTCCAGATGGGCTGGTCATCAAAAAGAAACCGGTTGTGATCACTAAACATCAACCAGCAGAGAGAACTTATTAATGGCGACTTTTAGGATCAAGAGATTCAATCCGGAAAAACAGGCGGAGCCGTATTTCGAGGAATTCCAATTGGATGTCCCGGAAGGCGCAACGCTTCTCGACTGCATGAATCTGATCAAATGGACTTTGGATGGTAGCTTCTCCTACCGTATGTCTTGCCGCAGCGCCATTTGTGGGTCTTGCGCCGTCAAGGCTAACGGCCACGCTTTGTTGGCTTGCCAGCGTCAGGCTGCACACATTGTAGATAACGACGAGACTATTACCCTCGAACCTCTTGGTAATATGAAACCAGTGAAGGATCTGGTTGTCGATTTTACTCCCTTCTGGGATAAGATCAATAAGGTTAAACCTTATTTAGAACCAAAAGATGCTGCGCCGGAAAAAGAACGTCTTCAAAGTCAGGAAGAATTCCTGCTGATTGATGATTCAAGTACCTGCATTATGTGCGGGGCTTGTTATTCAGACTGTAATGTTTTGGAAGTGGATGATAATTTTCTCGGGCCGGCAGCTCTTGCCAAGGCGCAAAGATTTGTCGGAGACTCCCGCGACTCTCAGACTCTGGAGCGGGTCAAAGCACTCAGTGAACCGGGCGGTATTTGGGACTGTACTCATTGCGGTGAATGTGTCGAGCGTTGCCCGAAACCGGCGAAACCCTTTGATCGCATCAAAGAAGTCATGACCGTGGCACTGGAACAAGGCGTACACAACAACAACGGAGCCCGACACGCGATGTCGTTTTTCAATTCCGTTAAAAGAAGCGGTAACCTGAATGAGAACCGAATTCCAGTTGAGTCGATGGGATTTTTCAATATTCCTGGATTGTTGAGCCTGCTACCTGTTGGAATACGCATGTTCCTCAAAGGCAAGGTTCCCCCGATCATTCATCACTCCATTGATGAAATGGACGATGTTAAACGAATTTTCAAGGAGCTGGATCAATGAAGTTTGCCTTGTTTACCGGATGTGTTGCTAAAGGCGCAACCCGGGAACTGATGCTTTCCACCACCAAGGCCGCCGAAGGTCTCGGGTTTGAGTTCATAGAAATGAAGGCCGCTTCCTGCTGTGGTGCAGGTGTGGTTTCCGAGAAAAGCCCTCTGCTTGCTGACGCACTCAACGCGCGTACTTTTTCCATCGCAGAAAAACAGAATCTAGATATTGTCACAATTTGCTCCACCTGTCAGGGTACCTTGAAAAAGACTGAAGCCCACCTGAAGGGGGATGACGAATATAAAAAGAAGGTCAACGATATTCTCGATGAAGGCGGACACCAATACAACGGCAAGACACGAATCAAGCATTTCGCCAACATCCTTGCTACTCCCGAGGGTATGGCAAGGCTGAAGGAACGCATCAAGAGACCGCTGACAGGGTTAAAGGTTGCGGCCTTTTACGGTTGTTATGTTTTACGTCCATCAGAAAACTCAGACTTTGAGAATCCTGATAACCCGACGGGTATGGAAGATATCTTCGCGGCACTGGGTGCTACACCCGTTTATTATCCCAGTCGCGTCAAGTGTTGTGGGTTTCCCATCGTCATGATGAATAAACCTGCCTCTCTGGATATGTCGGGCAACGCTTTGTTAGACGCTATTGACCACGGCGCCGATGTTGTGGCGACCGGGTGTCCACTGTGCCATCTGAGTCTGGATTCCTATCAGCCGGAAATCGAAATCCTGCAAAAGAAAAATAACTCCATCCCCGTTTTACATCTTCCCCAATTGGTTGCCTTGGCGTTGGGCTATTCCCCCAATGAGCTAGGCATGGATAAACACATCGTCTCAACCTTGAAAATTAACGAAATTATTTCGGCCTAGTAATTCTGGCTCTCTCCATTGCCTTTGGTAATCTCTCTGAGACTTCGCGTTCTGGGTGCGCAATCGCTATATTTGGTGAGGAGTGGTCCATTATGGCGAGACCACCGCTATTAGTGGTTGTTTTTTGAGCTTAGACAACAAGGAGAAGTTGCCCTACAGGGTCTTCATTAGCATCCAGTTTGTTGAGTTTGTAGTGACCCTTTGCACCCAAAAGGGACTTGATCTTTAGAAGGTTCTTATCCTTGAACAAGGATCGAACAGGATAATGTTTCAATCGATACAGGCTAGTGTCCCTGTTGAAGTAAAGTTTTAATTCATCGAAATTGAAGTTTGGATCATGATTTTCAAAAATTATGGCGACGGAATTCTCAGGAGGAAGTGTTTCAGCAATCGCTTTCAGTATATAAGGTTCATAGCCTTCAACGTCAATCTTGATGACACCTCGTGACCCTGATGGGATTTTATTTGAAAAAAGTTCGTTCAGGTGCGTTTTAGAATCTTTTATTGTGACATTAAGATAATTATAGGCTTTAGAAGGGTCCTTGATATTATCTTTGCCTAAAAGAACTTCGGTGGAGTAGGTGTTGCCTTCTTTCAGGTATGCCCCACCAAAATTATTTTTTGGGATGGTTAGCTCTAGTTGCTTGTTTCCATCGCCGAGGCCAAAATTGTTGAGTGTTACTTCGTGGTCAATGCCAAATGTGATCTCAACATTTGTCTGCAATATCCGAAATACTTGAGGGTTTGGTTCAAAGCAGAATATTTTGTCAAAACCATCTCCAGCCAGACAGGATGTCAATCCAATGTTTGCGCCAAAGTCCAGCAAGAAGTTATTATAACCATTCGTTCTATAGGCTTTAATAAGTTCTTCGGTATCTACTTCGTATCTTCCAAAGACCAAAGGATTTCTCGATATTCCATCCCCCCCCTTGACGAATAGGTTTGCTGCGTTCTTTGTGATGCTTTCAAATTGCACACATTTTTTACGAATACCCAGGAACTCCAGGTTGGAATAGGAATGGTGAAAACCTTCAGCTATATCAGTACCATTTTTCATTTAATTCTTCCGTTTTACGTGTTTTGTGAATTGCGGATTTAATTCTATATTTGAACATTGTTTTTATCAAGTGAAGAAGTTGATAAAGGTTTGGCAGGCTTTGCGCTACATCCATATGGGCAATGATTTGTTCCTGACTACTTTCTGATATTTTTTAATGATTATAGGGGGAATCTCATATAAAATGCGTCGTGATGATATAGGATGATTTTTGTTAACAGGTTACTTGTCGGCCCCCAGCCTGTTGCACCCTGAACCTCATAAAAATCAGAGAAAAGTTGAAAAAAATAAAAAAAATTTACGTAGGTCTCCTTGGCGGACTTGGTGATCTGGTTCTAGCTTCTACAGCGATAACAGCCCTTAAAAAAAAATATCCAGACTCCCACCTGTGTTTTGGCATCGGCAAGGAATCTTACTACGAGATACTCAGAAAAGACCCTAATATCGACAGTTTCGACGATACTCTTTTTTATTACCCTGCAACAAAAAATGTCAGGAAATTACTGGTCCGAAAAATAGCACTCTTAAAGAGAAAGCTCCTGTATGACTTGACCATATTTCTGGACAACGCTGAAAATAAAAAACTGAATGAAGGGAATCACATAATTGATAATTTTGAACAATTATGTGAGGTTGAATTAAGTTCGCGCCGACCCACCGTTTACCTTGATGAAGAAGATGAATTTGCTGCCGAAACCATTCTTTCAAATGCAGGAATCGCTAAAGACGAACCATATATAACGATATCTCCTGAGTCTCGTTTTGCAAAAGCATCAAAAGAATGGCCTGAGGAGAAATTTTGTGAACTGGTTTCAAGAATAAAAAATAAATGGAGGATAAAAATTATAACCTTCGTTTCCCCAAATTCGCAAAAAAAATACAAGGGGACAATTGTTGTAAATAATGCTCCAACAATGCAATCAGTAGCAGCCGTGATTAAGCGATCCTGCCTCTTTATAGGTTGTGATAATGGACTAACCCATATAGCTTCAGCTTTTGATATCAATATGATCTCTGTTCACATGGGTTATCCGATTGAGATTTGCGGGGCACTTTCTCCCAAAGCAGTTATCGTATCGAGTCCCCCATTTCTTCCGGCGGGGAAACGAAAAGGCCCTTTTGTTGATCCAAACCCTATCACTGTGGAAGAAGTATTTAGCGAAGTCGATAAGCTCCTACCGCCGATCTGATTCCTAGTCATCGTCTATATATTATTTAGAATATTTTCGGTTCGGGGTGGTCTTCTCTATGTAGAGTGCCAAGGGGATGATTTTTCTCGCGGGATTTTAACTCTTGATCAATCTATAGAAAACTCTAAGGAATGCTCTTTTGTCACGGTAACGCCCATATAATTTCGTAGTTTTTCTACAACGATCACCTTCTCAGATTGAATATCATCAATGTATCCGAAGGAGGGTCCTATCAAATCTCCTTTTCTCGCCGAAAAACCTTTTTGTTCATTGGTTTCAAACAAGGCAACTCTCTCATTATTCATCAAAATTATTCCCTTCAGCCGTAATAATTGATAATCCTTTTGAAGTGATGTTTTTGATGTTTTGATTTCATCTACACTTTTGAGGAGATTCCTGTATTTTTCGATAGCCTGATTATATTCATCGTCGGATATTTTTTGTAAGCTGTCCTTGTTGTTGAACAGGCTTTCGAAATGGCTCATCTTTTCCAGTAACTCAGGGAACTCACTTTGTATTCTATTATAAATATGCATTGGGATAGGGGGTACATCGTTCAACTCTTTCCCCATCATCCGAGGAGCACTTTTATTTGTAGATTCAATTATTTTAGAGGCATTCTTGTTCAGGGATTCTATGTTGGCAATGCGCACAACACCATCTGCGAAACACTCCCGACCTAGAGCATTATTAGCAAGAATGATTTCCAATGCTTCATTCCAGGGAACATCAAGCATTCGTATATTTACAAAACCGCTTACATCTGGTGAAAGTATTAAATTAAAACCACTCACCTCGGAAATTATTCGGAAAAGATTTTTTATATGCACATTTTGAAAATCCAGAGAAACATGCTCCTTGTTTCCAGAAAATATGGGAAAACAACTATCCTTGTTTTTAGAGGATGCGTTACCGTTGCCATCCTTAACATTGGCAGCTTTTAAAGCTGCTTCCGCATCAAGTTTTTCTATGCTGGCAATGCGGACAGCATTCTCTCCAAAGCATTCTCGTCCCAAAGCACTATTGGCAAGAACGATTTCCAATGCTTTATTCCAAGGGACATCAAACATTCTTACATCCACAAAACCGCTTAATTCAGGTGAAAGTATTAAATTGAAACCACTGAATTCAGCAATTATCCGGAAAAGATTTATTATGTTCGCATTTTGAAAGTCCAGCGAAATAAGCTCTTTTTCACCATAGAGAACGGGGAAACAGCTGTCCCCATTTTTAGGGGCCATTTCAGTTAATTCTTCGAGTTTGTCTCTATCACTAAATTCTTTTTTAGGTGGATTTGTTTTAGGAGGGGCGATTTCTAGTTCAATCTGAGAGGCCTGAGCGACTTTCTGGGCGGTAGATTGGCTATGAGTTCCGTAGTTCGGATTAGCATTTAAAGTGACTTGATTTGCGCTATCAATGGGCTGATGTGAAATTGCTGAATAACTTGAGGTGGAAAAAAAACCGGCATCAGCAAATAGAGTTAATACTGTAAATAAAATCGATAGCTTTCTAAACACCTTGGTTCTCATATTCACATACTTTCAAATGATGTCTGCATAGTTTGCATATGATTATATGTTGTACCATTTTTCAAGTTGAAAATACCACTCTTTGAGTCTAGACGCTCACTGATGTATAAAAACTTAGGTTTGCTGTGTTGTTCAATAGCACGAGTACTCGTTAAGTCGTACGCATCTTTTTTGCTTCTATTATTCTTCCTGAACCGTTAGCCTATAATTAGATGTTAATTTAAATTGGTTGATGTTTATTCTTTTGATTCCGGGATGTAGGTCCTTGCAACCGGGTCATCGTTGGAAATATTATAGTAAGAAAAACGGCGTGGATTTGTTATGGATCATAGTGAAAAAATTGAAATTTTAAAGCAGGTTTCATTTTTGGAATCTATATCAGAAACTGAGCTGAATTGCTTTCTTGCGGAATGCGAGACCGTTTCTCTGCAGCCAAAAGAAGTTTTTTTTGAAGAAGGATCTTACAGCGAAACCATGTATGTCGTTTTGTCTGGGGAAGTAGAGATCTACAAGGAAAACAAGCAAATTGCTACTCGAAAACAGGGCGATTTCTTTGGAGAAATGGCCTTGTTGGAATCTGAACCGCGTTCGGCTAGTGTCCGCGCTTGTACTAAAACATTTCTTCTGGAAATAAGCAAAAAGCAATTTGAGTCTTTTTTAGTTTCTAACTCTAAAATTGTTTTAGCAATATTAAAGTCATTATCTGGACGAAGCCGGGAGGAGTTGGAGGTTATAAACTGGGGCTTCATGGAGCTGCGTAAAAGTGAACACCGTTATAGAGGCATCGTTGAAGCTATATCGGACATCGTTTTCCAAGTAGATCCGGATGGAAGAATTGTCTTTGTCAATTCCGCAGTATCTTTGTTGGGGTATGACCCTATTCAATTGGCAGGTCAACCTTTCACAAGTTTTATTGGAGCGGAGGATGAAGACTTTCCTTATCCACTCATTTTAACCAAACGTGTTGGCAAACGCTCAACCCTAAACCAGGAAGTAACATTAAAACTGAGTAAAAATTCTGATCGGCCGGACACTTCAATCACCTTGCTCATGAGTTCCTTCGGGCTCTGGGATAACCCCGATCAAAACCTTAAGAAAAAAGAGTCCCAAAAACAATTTTTGGGTACTGTGATCGTGGGGCGAGACATAACGGAGCGTAAAAAATCGGAAGAAACGCTGCAAAAAGCCCACGATGAATTGGAGTTCCGCGTAAAGGAACGTACCGCTAAACTGGCTCAATCGAACAACGCTTTGCAAGACGAAGTTAAGGTTCATATGGGGACATTGAAGAAATTGCAAAAAGCCAAGGATGAAGCCGAGCGGGCTAGCCAGGCTAAGTCTGAGTTTATGTCAAGAATGAGTCATGAACTCAGGACACCCTTGAATGCTATTTTAGGTTTCTCTCAGTTGCTTTCCATGAACCCTATAAACATGACTCCTGTTCAAAGAGATGATATAGGCCTTATTGGAAAAGCAGGACGACACTTACTCGATCTTATAAATGAGGTGCTAGATCTATCTTCTATTGAAAAAGGCAAGATGGAAATTTGCCAGCAAAGTGTTGATGTGGATAGGGTGCTTGAAGATGTGGTCTTGCTGCTTAAACCCTTAGCTGATAAGCGAAATATCCAAATAGTCAAAAACCTTTCAAAAGAATCAGGGCCTATTATTTTTGTAGATATTCAAAGGTTCAAGCAGGTGCTGATCAACTTGATTTCAAATGCAGTGAAATATAATTACGAAAATGGAACGATTACTATTGGCAGATATAAATTGCCTCAAGGAAAAATTCGCATTGATATTGAGGATACAGGCTTGGGGATTCCTTTTGAAAGTCGAAGTGAAATATTCGAGCCCTTTAACCGACTTGCGGTTAATCCCTCTCTAATAGAAGGGACGGGAGTGGGTCTCTCGATAACCAAATACCTTGTCGAGTTGATGGGGGGAGCAATTACAGTGGAGAGTACTTTGGGCGAGGGAAGTTGCTTCAGTGTCGAGTTTAATGAAGAAGAGCCATCTGCAAACCAAAACTTGCAAGTACAAGGCCGATCCATAGTGGAACCTGTGAAGAAGGGCGCAACCTCACAATTCACTTTGCTTTATATAGAGGATAATACCGAAAGCCAGATGTTGATGGAGCAGATCATTGCAAAGCGCCCCACGGTTCGATATTTATCAGCCCCCAATATGCAGTTAGGAATCGACTTGGCGCAAATGCATTGCCCGGACCTTATTGTTTTAGATATAGACCTGCCCGATATTAATGGTATTGAGGGTTTCGAAATGCTTAAAAATATTGAGGAAACAAAAGAAATACCTGTGGTCGCGCTGAGTGCCAATGCCATGCCACATCAAATTGCAGAGGCTATGGCGGCGGGGTTTATGAAATATTTGGTTAAGCCTCTTGAAATTAAGAAATTCTTAGAAATGTTGGATGGGATGTCAGGCTGAGAAGGGCGAGATGTTGGTGCGTAGTTCGTTAGAAAAATTACATTAGAAGATCCATTTTTCCAGTGCGGGCGACCAGTAATGTTCCTAGAAATTCTTTTTTGGCGTTCTTTTTCAAAACCATTTCCTGCGGCACATTCCACATACCTGAAGCGTTCAACAAAAAGCTTAAGTTCCAGATAAGTCCGTACAAACTGGAGTTTGGGTTAACTTTTAAAGCTATCTCCATATTGGTAGTTGTACGAGGGCCGACCCGTCGGGTCAGAATATGGTGTCTTCTCGTGTCGCCTAATTTCCCATCAAATATTTCAATAAAAGGCTTGCCGATCAATTCGTCGACTTCATAACCCAAAGTACTGACCGATTCATTGGCGAAAGAAATGATCCCGGCTACATCGACTTGGATAATTAAGTCAGATGTTGATTCAACGATATCGCGGTATTTTTCTTCGCTCCGTTTTAATTCTCCGTAACCGGAGTCAATGGCATCTAGATCTGCCCGGTTTCTTTGTGACAGGGTTGTTAGAATATCCCATATGATTTTTGGGTTGGCGCCGATGTAATTAAAAAATGTTCCTTTATCTATTTCCAATAATACTGAATCGGCAACTGCTCTGACACTGGCAGAGCGGGGTTTGGATTCCAGCAATGACATCTCACCAAAAAAATCGCCGACTTTCATGAAAGCGATGTGTCTGTGTTGCCTGTAAACTTCTAGTTCTCCGCCAAGGACGATGAACATGCTTTCTTTATATGATTTTTCAGCAAAAAGGGATTGACCAGCCTTCACAGAAATACTATCGCAGGCATATAGGAGATACCATAGATCATCATCCTGGATGAACCTGGAGAAAGAAACCTGTTTTAAAGCGGATAATTTTTGGCGTGGATTCATATGAAATAACACATGTAGTAAAATAAGTTACCCTCTATGGGGTAATCTATACCTGCCGAACTAAATTAGCAACTTGGGATTGACTCATAATAAAAAAATATCGCAGAAACAAGTTATCCCATCTGAGATAATTTACGCTTGTTGAAATAAATTTGCAACTGAAGAGTAGGGACTTTATGAAGTGTCAGGATTGTGGGGAAAATGCATAATTTGTCACTGATGTCTGTGCTTTTGAGCGGAAAAATATCTCCTCCCTATCTATATAAGGGGTAATATCGTTTTGTTTATGTTTTTGGAACTATAATTTTTTTATGGCGACGACTTTTAATAAGCAGGTGATTGTTTTGGTGATGGGGGCCACGGTTTTTCTAATACTCATTGCCTTGCCGACCTTTGCCGGATTAACGCCTGAGGGACAGAGCATGCTTGCGGTGACTGCTCTCATGGCTATCTGGTGGATCGGCGAAGGGACATCCTTGGCGGTGACCGCACTTTTACCGCTGGTTTTATTTCCGCTGCTAGGTATCATGCCCAGCAAACTGGTGGCGCCCAATTACGCCAACCATCTAATATTTCTATTTCTTGGCGGGTTCATGATTGCACTTGCCATGGAGAAATGGGATTTTCATAAACGGCTGGCGTTGTGGATTATTTCAGCGATTGGAACTCGACCTCAGAGTCTGGTTTTGGGGTTCATGACGGCCACTGCTTTTTTATCGATGTGGATCTCCAACACTGCATCGACCATGATGATGTTTCCGGTTGCTATGGCGGTGGTGCGACAAATTGCTCTCGATGCGTCTTTAGATGGCGTGAGAAATGCTGAAACGCAAACACAAATTGAACAAGGGTTAGGACTCGTTATCATGCTGAGCTTGGCTTATTCTGCCAGTATCGGTGGGGTGGGTACCCTCATTGGTACTGCTCCTAATATTGTGTTTGCCGGATTTTATAAAAAAATGTTTCCGGAGAACCCTGAAATAACTTTTTTTAATTGGATGGTGATGGCGATTCCCGTGGTGATGGTTTTTATTCCCATCGTATGGATATATCTTTGTCGGTTTGTGTCGCCCATCCCATTAAAAAGTATCTCAGCGGGTAGCCATGACATCATTCAACGAGAGCTTGATGATTTAGGCCCTATCAACCGTGCTGAAAAAACTGTGGCGGTAGTGTTCTGCTGTACGGCTTTTTTATGGATATTTCGTCAACCCATTTCATTCGGGGAATTTTTATTGCCCGGTTGGTCAGGGTTGTTTTCTCACCCCGAGTATTTGCATGATTCCACCGTGGCCATGGCGATGGGAATATTGCTAATGATCCTACCCGTTGAGGGAACAAAGGGGCGGGACTTGAAGGGTAAACGCGAATTCTTCGTACTCGACTGGAAAACTGTGCAGGAGAAAATTCCCTGGGGTATTTTGCTTTTGTTTGGGGGTGGGTTTGCATTGGCCGGAGGATTTGGTGTGACTGAACTCGACACTTGGATCGGAGGAAAACTCACGGGCATAGCAGGTTGGCCTCTATGGTGTGTGGTCCTCAGTATTTGTCTTGCCATTACGTTTTTGACAGAGTTGACTTCCAACACTGCTACCACCACGATGATTCTTCCTATACTCGGTATGTCGGCGGTAGCGGCAAATATTCATCCTTTGTTCTTTATGGTGCCGGCAACATTGGCGGCATCCTTCGCTTTCATGTTACCTGTGGCGACCCCGCCAAATGCGATTGTGTTTGGCAGTGGCTGGGTAACGATTCCTCAAATGTCACGTGCAGGTCTGGTTCTCAACTTTGCGGGGGCGGGCATCGTGACCTCCGCTGTTCTGATATTAGTTGAATCGCTGTTTCTTTAGCTTTAATCTCCAATAAATTAGTAAGTTAGGGCGTGCTGTTTTAGTGTGGTTGCTTTAAGGTAATCAAACTGGTATTTAGTGTGTCATGGACCCTTCCAACTTCGTACATCTTCATCTTCATACTTCATATAGTTTGCTGGACTCATCAATTCGCCACTCTGCGTTGTTTGAAAAAGCCGTGGAGTTTGGCATGCCTGCCGTGGCAATGACCGATCATGGCAATATGTTTGGGGCGGTGGAATTTTATAATGCGGCCCTAAAACATGGCGTCAAGCCAATCATCGGGTGCGAGGTGTATGTTGCACCGGATAGCCGCCTTGAGAAAAGTTCCAAGGACGGTCTTCGGGATGCGTCTTATCATCTCATCCTCCTTTCCGAAAATGAGACGGGTTATAAAAATCTGCTGAAACTGGTGACCAAGGGATATCTGGAAGGATTCTATTACAAGCCGCGTATTGATAAGGAAATACTTGCCGAGCATTCAGAAGGGTTGATTGCTTTAAGTTCCTGTGTTCGTGGTGAGGTGGCGCACAACGTGAACCGGGAGAATGTTCCCCGCGCTATTAAGGTAGCCAACCAGTATGCAGAGATAATGGGTGAGAACAATTTTTTTCTCGAACTGCAAAATCATCAACTGGAAAACCAGGATAGGATCAACAAAGAACTGATTGGTATTGGTAAAAAGTTGGGACTGCCAGTGGTGGCCACCAACAACTGTCATTATATCGACAAGAAAGATTTCCGGGCGCATGAGATTCTACTGTGCTTGCAGACAGGAAAAACCATCACAGATCCCTACCGCATGCAGTACCCCAAAGATGAGTTCTATTTCAAATCTCCTCAAGAAATGATCGCTCTGTTCAAAGAAACTCCTGAAGCGATTGAGAATACTTTGAAAATTGCCGAACGTTGTGAACTGGAGCTGGAGTTTGACAAGCTCAACTTGCCAGACTACCCGATTCCGGAATCTTATACGCTTGTGACCTATCTGGATGAACGATCACGGGAAGGACTGGAGAAAAGATTCCAAGAATTGACTGAGCGCAAGATTGAGTTTGACCGTGAAACTTATGTGAGTCGGTTGGACCGT
>JAJDBH010000099.1 GCA_029261455.1 Nitrospinaceae bacterium | reverse complement strand
GGAGTTCAGCGGATACACCACCCAATTAGAATACGCACTCGACCGTATTAATGGTTGCATGCCTAGAATGTATCAAATCGCATTGGGCGGAACTGCAGTGGGAACAGGGCTCAACTCGCACAAGGATTTCGCTGTAAAAGTAGCCAGCCAAATAGCCGACCTCACCGGTTGCCCCTTTGTCACCGCACCCAATAAATTTGAGTCTCTCGCAGCACACGACGCCATTGTCGAAGCCAGTGGTGTTTTAAAAACCATCGCCTGTTCACTTATGAAAATCGCCAATGATATTCGCTGGCTCGGGTCTGGCCCTCGCTGCGGAATCGGAGAAATCACTTTACCTGCCAATGAACCAGGAAGCTCAATCATGCCGGGTAAAGTCAACCCAACCCAGTCGGAAGCGATGACCATGGTTGCGGCGCAGGTGATTGGCAATGACACCACCATCAATGTCGGAGGGTCCTCCGGCAACTTTGAACTCAATGTTTTTAAACCGGTGATGATTTATAATCTACTCCAATCCATTCGCCTGATTGCTGATTCCTGTCGATCTTTCAACGACCATTGTGTCGTCGGCATCGAACCCAATAAAATACAAATCGAGAAACACCTTAACGGATCGCTCATGCTGGTCACGGCTCTCAACCCGCATATTGGTTATGACAATGCGGCCAAAGTAGCCAAGAAAGCCTATCAGGATAACAGTACTTTGAAAGAAGCAGCAGCAGCTTTGAACCTGCTCACGCCAGAAGAGTTTGACGAGAAGGTGCGACCTGAAAAAATGACCGGACCAAAAGGATGAGAATTATCAGGGTGGGTTGCTCTTAGAAACTCAAACCATTACCGGAAAAAGGGCGGGGAAGATATGATTCAAAGTTGGGAAACTTTCTTAGGAATTGTGGTTGTACTTGCCATCCTGCTTCCCATCATTCTAAAAAAACTGTATTGACTAGATTAAGCTGGTAAAGGAGGAAAAAGATATCGGAATTATTCTGGCACGAAATTTTAGGGTTTTTTATGAGAACGGTTTATTTTTTTAAAAGCTGCAACCCCGACAAACACTCCGTTCTGGTTAGTCACTGCCACACATTCCGCTCCATATTTTGTCATGATTTCTTCAGCTCGAGCCTCAGGTTCATTTCCCTTAATCGTTATAATGGGTTCCATAAATTCCTGGATGGGGGCACTGGCTCGTGATTTAAAACCTTGCAGTAATCGCTCTGCCGACACAATACCGACCATTTCGCCCTCATGCTGAATAAAGGCATGTTCACATTTATTGGCAATAAGGTATTCGATTGCATCAGAAACACTGGTTTTAGAATCCAGAGTTGGGGCAGGAGAAGCAATTCTTCCTATTAAAGTCATGACTGAAAGACCCCCTTTTTTATAGAAAAGCTTATTTTTCTATTCACGGATATCCACCCAAAAATATATTGGAAGAGAAACAATAAACCTAGTTCGGAACCATGGGAATCGCCTCAAATATATTGAATAACTGGGTCATTTTTTATTTCTGATCTGGTTCCAACTTTCTCTCTAATGTAAAAAGTTTAAGAAAACCAGTTCACCTTCCTGCAACTCGCCTCCCACTTCCTTTTTATTTCCTTGCATTTATACCATTTTCTCGTTAGATTTACACTATCAAACTAACACTCACACAATCTATTGATCCCATGGAAACTCTTAAGGATTTAGAAGCCTTGAAGCAGGCCTCCATCTGCCATTTTTTTCAGGAGGCGGAATTAGATCGTATTTATAATGCTGGGAAAAAGCTGACCCTGAAAAAAGATCAAGTACTTTTCTCAGAAAACTCATTTCAGGAAACTTTGTACATCATTCTTTCGGGAAAGATGGAGGTTTACAAAAAACAAAAGCAAATATCCGTTCGAGAAGCTGGAGATTTTCTGGGTGAAATGGCTTTACTGGAATCCAAACCCCGATCAGCCAGTGTCCGAGCTTTTACTGATGCAGAATTGCTTGAAATCGATAAGAAGACCTTCTTTGATTTTTTTGCTCCGAACCCGAAAGCAGTTTGGGAGATTTTAAAAGTCATCTCAGCCAGAAACAGGGCAGACTTGGAAGTCATTGTCGCCAGCTATCAGGAAATCAGGAACAGCCGGGAAAAATATCGCAAGGTGGTCGATTCGACATCGGACATCATCATCCAGACCGACCCCAAGGGTAAAATCATTTTCGCCAATAAAGCAGTCAGTTTTTTAGGGTTTGATGTATTTGACCTGATTGGTCAGGATTTTGAAAATTTTTGCGAAGACACTCTCAGTGATACCAGCAAAGCCCATATCTTAACCCGGCGTGTCGGCCCCAGAGCCACGACCGATCAAGAAATCTCCCTGAAAGTGAACGAACAGTCCCAGCTTTATGAGGTCTGTCGTTCCATGAGCTTTGTGATTACGACCACAGGGATGTGGGACGTGCCGCAAGAATTTGTTATGAAAAGAGGTGCCAAGAAAGAATTTCAAGGCACTATGCTGGTCGCACGAAAAGAAAAATACGGAAGCTATCGTCTGGTTTAACCTGGAAAAAGAAAAACCTTCCAAAAATCTCTCCTTTACTTAGCCCCCACTACCTCAAGAAAGAAGATTGTTTTCAGGTATTGGTTATGGAGTTCAGAAGTTGGGACTCTGAACCTTCACCAGAACCTACCAGAATCTCCTGAACTCTTGATTCAATCAAAGCGTCCAAGTTTGTGCTGGATTGCAGAAGTGAGCCTAAATCATTTTGCGAATTTGCTTTATTTCCCAAAAACTCAACGATGCTGCCGGTAGAAATTCCCGATTGCTCGAAAATATTTTGTAGCTGGTCTAACATTGAGTCCAGCCCTTCTCCAGACTTGGCTCGAAACGCAATCAATTCCGTTGCCGACAATTCTCCGCTTTGATCGGTGTCGATGGAATCAAAATTATCCACCAGATCGCGACCCTTCCCGGTCACATCTACATTATCCTTAATTTCATTGGGATCCAAGCCACCTGAACGGTTGGCGTCTGATTTCTGAACCTGCTGGAAAGCTTTCTGGGTAAAACTGTTAAGAATGGTTGAACCGAGTCCTTCAGTGCCTCCGACCATTGAATCATCCTCCACCAAAAAGATGTTTAAAATTGGGCTATCCATGCCCTGTACATCCTTAACGGCAACCGCGAAAAAGGGCATA
>JAJDBH010000098.1 GCA_029261455.1 Nitrospinaceae bacterium | reverse complement strand
TTATGACGCCGCAACCGGTAACGTAGTTACCATCACCGCACCCGATGCAGGGGTGCAGAGTTTTTCTTATGACGGTAGCCTGCTATTGAGTTCGTAAAGGGGTCATAAAGGGGTCAAGTCTTTTCTTGACTACATTGATTGAGGGGGGCTAAAATGAAGCCATGAGTAGACCTTTGCGCATAGAGTATCCGGGAGCTGTTTATCACGTGATGAATCGCGGGTTGAATCAGAACCTGATATTTCTGGATAAAAAAGATTATGAATTATTTTTATCGACCCTTGAAGAAGCTTGCCGTATGTTCGATGTTGTTGTGTATTCCTATTGTTTGATGCCTAATCACTATCATCTTTTGATCCGTACCCCTTCTGGAAACCTCTCCCGGTTTATGAGGCATTTGAATGGTGTATATACGCAGCGATTTAATCGCGAGCATGGTCGGGATGGTCCGTTATATCGAGGTCGCTTTAAAGGTATTCTGGTGCAGGAGGATTCTTATTTGATGGAAGTGGTGAGATATATTCATAACAATCCTGTAAAAGCGAAAATCGTAGAGAATTTGAGCAAGTTTAAATGGAGTAGTCATCAGGCCTACGTTGGCAAAAAGGATACTGGATCAGGATTGGATGTAAGGTTTATTTTGCGATACTTCTCGGCTAAAAAGAAGAAGGCCATCGAACAATACAAAAGCTTTATGGCTGGTAAAGCGAATGAAGAGGTTGAAGAGTTTTATGGATCAAAAAAACAGGGGAGTATTTTAGGTGACTGCGATTTTATTGAACAGATAAAAGAAGAGTTTATACATTCTTCATCAGACATTGAGATAACAGAAAAGAGAAAAATTCGAGGTGAAAGAATTGTTGATATTGTTAAGAGGGAGATACGCCATAAGTTTAAGGTCGATGAGGCATACTTTTGTCAGGGTAGACGAGGAACTGCTAATAATGCAAGGTTGATGGCTTTATTGTTATCAAAAGAACTGTCGGGTTTAAAGCTTTCCGAATTGGGGGTACATTTTGGTTTTACAAATTATAGGACTGTTGGAACACATTGTTGGCGGTTTCATGAAAAATTAAAGAATGATAAAGGGTTGGCGAAAAAATATAACTCCTTGATGAATATTTGTAGTCAAGAAAAGACTTGACCTCTTTACTTTATGATAAGTAGCATTTTTGAATTTGATTTCTTGTTTTTATAAAGTGCGGCTAGTAGTTCTTGCCTTTTATTGATCAAGCTTCATTCCTTGAAGTTTTGAAATTAAATTCTATAGAAAGTTGAAGTAATACATGGTTGTATGTTGGAGGGGAATGGTTTTTTGGTGGTCGCGGTAGCTTCACCGCTCCCGTTGGCTTCACGCCGATTGGGGAATTAACATTTTGAGGCGATATTTTTTGGTGGTTCGTGGTCGCCTTGACCTGTGTTGGTGGTGGTGTGGAACAGTTGTTCCCAAGCTTCGGAGAGTGGGCCTAATATTTTAATGATGGTTTCCAAGGCTTTCCGATCGGACTTGATGTTTGCGAGTGTCAGTTGGCTGAGCATGTATTGATACAATGATTCCAAGCGCAGGGCGACTTCGCCGCCTTTTTTCAGATCGAGAGCCAGTGAAAGTTCGTTGATGATATCGTGGGTTTTGTTGATATATTTTCCCTGCCCGGCGATATCTCCCTTGTCGATGCTTTGAATTGCCATGGTCGCAAATTTGATGGCGCCTTCATACATCATGATGATGAGACGCCCCTGGCTAGAGGTGGAGATCTCGTTTCTGCGGTATTGATTATGATATTGTGATGGACCCATTCTATTTCATTCCTCAAACTGCTTGGTTTTAATTTTGTGATCACCCACTGAATAAAGCCTGAATTCCAGCGATTGATTGGTCAAAGGCATCTCTTTGGGAGTTTAATCTTCCCAGTATAACTTCAAGATTAGTGAAACGTTCTCTCAGGTTTTCTTCAAACAACACTATCCGTCCTTCCATTTGGATTATTGTTTCATCAAAATCCTTAATGGATTCTGTAGCTGAATCGATTTCTGCCTCGAGTGGGCCTTGCAGGGATGCATCGGTCAGGTTTGCCAGAATGCGATTAGTGATTTGAGCCACGCCGATGGACAGGGTGAGTGTCCCGTACTCCCCATCGCTGAGAGATGCGATTCTAAAGTTTAATCCTTCTGCATCTGTTCCCTCTGCTCCTGCAAAAAAGTTTCCACTACCTACGGCATCTGTGAATGTGGTGGAGCCGGATGCGGCCAGTTGTGGTACTCCATTCTCAACTCTAATATTGTAGCCACCCGGCACAGTGTTGGTGGTGAACCCGACAAAGGTCACTGCGGAACTTGTGGCGGTGCTACTGCTGGAGAACAGTTGGCTGACGTTATCAACATCTGCCGCCAGGGCGTCGCTGAACTCTCCATCATCAATAGAAAGAGTGCCGTCACTTAGGGTGCGAATTCCGATCTGCGAGAGATAATTGAAGTCTCCCGTAACTCCTGTTATTTGGCCACTGATAGTTTCACGTAGTTTCTGTTGCAGGTTTTGGACCGTGAAATTGGCAAATAAAACTCCGGTTTCTCCGGTTTCAGATTCCAAAGCCAACTCTGAAGTCAAATGTAACGTCAACTCGTTGTAGCCGTCTATATAGGACTGAACCTTATCTTTGATCGCGTCACTATCGGAACTTAAGGTGACGGTGCCGGAACCCGTGGAATCTAAAGTTACAATGGCTCCTTCAATAATATCAGAAACAACGTTACCGGATTTGGTGATAGCAACACCATCCAGAACAAAGTTTGCGTTCTGGGCTGATTGAGTTTCAGAAAAGTCAACAAGGTTTGCTGTGCCAGAGCCAAAGAGAAAGTTGCTCACGCCGATGGTCACATTATTGTCTTCACCCGACTTGGTGCCTGAAACGGCCAGACGTACGGGGTTAGTACTACTACCATCGTTGATAAAACTTGCTTTTACATCCAGCCCTGAGTTGTTGATGGCCAGACGCAAGCCGTCGAGTGTATTGTTAGTGTCATCAATGGTGATGGAAATTGAATTATCACCAACGCCTATATTCATTGTTCCCTTTGTGATGGAACTGGTGACGGAGTCAAAGCCACCTGAAACAAGTTTTGTTTCCCGGGCTAGATTATTGACAGTTAGAGAAAAAGTTCCTGATGAGGCTTGGCTATTGGTGGTTAAGCTGATCACCGAGTTTGTGTCTGTAGCATTACTGTTGGAAAACTCACCTTTGGTGGCTAGAAAACGTGCTTCGGTGTTGAGAGTGTTGACCACACCTTTGAAAGTTTGAAGACGGTCTCTGAGGTCCTGAAAGCTTAAAAGCTTCGCATCTTCTAAAGCTCGTTTGGCTTCAACAATAGTAATCGGCGCGCGTTGGAGGCTAATCAGGTTGTCGATAATGCCGCCGGTATCGAGGTTGGAGTTGATTCCAAATATTGCTGCTTGAGCCACTTAACGCCCTTTCGTTGGTGGAAACATTCAGGATGCATACTAATTCTGTCTCTTGGTTTATCGGTCTTAAAAAATCGAAACTTTAATCATTTTAAAGTTAAAAGCGCACCCAATAATTGACCAGATATTTTTAAAAAAGACTCTGATTAAATGGGTTTTAACTCATTTAAACGTAAGGGTTTATAAAAAAGCATTGATTTGGTAGATGAGAATGCTAAATTAATGGCAATTATCCCTTAAAAATTGGCAGGAATATGTCGGAACAGCTTGGACTTTTCGGAGAAACAGAGGATCAGGTACCTGAAAAACCCGTGGTAGAGGTTTCAGGCCCTCGGGTACAGTATTTTGACTTGGAAACCCAGAAAAGTGCTGAAGATGTGGGGGGCTGGGGCAATATTCATAAAATGGGCTTGGCTGTCGGGGTAGTTTGGGACAGTTTGGATCGTGAATTCTTCACTTATGAGGAAAAGGATGCCGCTCAATTAGTGGAAAAGCTCCGTACCGCCGATCTGGCAGTTGGGTTTAACATCATTGGGTTCGACTACACAGTTCTTCAGCCGTATTCCGATTTCGACCTACAAGAAATCAACACCTTCGATATGTTGGTTGATGTGAAAAAGAACCTGGGATTCAGGTTGAGCCTCAATCATCTGGCGCAACACACGCTCAATGCTGAAAAATCAGCGGATGGGTTGGTTTCTCTGCAATGGTACAAGGAAGGTAAGATCAACAAAATTATTCAGTATTGTAAGCAGGATGTTGAAATTACCCGAGATTTATATCTGTATGGCGAGAAACACGGTTTTGTGAAATACCAGAGTAGATCAGGGAACCCTCTCGATCTTAAAGTAGACTGGAAAACCGCGAACCTGATCTGATTCTTTCCTCTTTCAAAAAGTGGCTCCTCGCAACATCAGGCTTTAACCGTTTTGAGTAGTTTCTCGATCATATCTGTGACTTTTATGTTTTCGGCTTCGGCTTTGAAGTTAAGAATGATGCGGTGTTCGAGAACCTGACGGCAAACAGCTTGGACATCTTCAACCGTGGCGGCGACTCGGCTATCGAGCAGGGCTTTGGCCTTGGCACCCAGAATCAGATATTGTGAAGCCCGTGGCCCCGCACCCCAGTCTATCCATTCTCGTACGAAATCTGGAGCACTACCATTTTGATTCGGTCGGGTGCTCTGTACCAATTCCACAGCATATTTTGCGACATGCTCCGAAACCGGAACTTGTGGTACCAGTTCCTGAAACTTTATGACCTGTTTGGCGTTGAGCACTGGTTTCAAGTCGGGCAAATGCCCGGAAGTGGTAGACAGAGCAATATTGATTTCTTCTTCCAGGGTGGGATAAGAAACGTTGATGATAAACATGAACCGGTCAAGTTGAGCTTCGGGCAGTGGATAGGTCCCTTCGTGTTCGATAGGGTTCTGTGTGGCGAAAACCAGAAATGGTTGTTCGAGGTCGTAGGTGTTTCCTCCGACAGTCACCTTTTTTTCTTGCATGGCCTGAAGCAGAGCTGCCTGGGTTTTGGGCGGGGTGCGATTGATTTCATCTGCCAATATGATGTTAGAAAAGACGGGTCCCTTGATAAACTGGAACACTCTCTTCCCGGTTACCGGATCATCGTGAAGGATGTCGGTGCCGGTAATGTCAGACGGCATCAGATCGGGAGTAAACTGAATGCGGCTGAAACCCAGGTTGAGCACCTGCGACAGGGTGCTCACCAAAAGAGTTTTTGCCAAGCCGGGTACGCCGACAAACAGGCAGTGGCCCTTGCAGAATAAAGCGACTAAAAGATCTTCAATCACTTCGTCCTGACCCACAATGACTTTGCGGATTTCCTGAACGACTTCGTTCTTTGCCTTTAAAAGTTCCTGCGCCAGTTCCAAATCTTTCATGATAATCTCCCTGATCAATCTATATAACTGAACTGCCGCACTTGCAATTCTTTTTCCCTGATTAACCCTAACTTGTCGTAGACATGGATCAGTCGCATATGCACGAAAGGATTAAAAGGGTTGATACGTACTGCTTTTTCAAAATAAACCTGGGCTGCATCAAATTCCCGATTAGAAAAATACACTTCTCCCATATTAGCAAGGCTGGTATGAAAATTCGGGAAAAACTCCAGGCTTTCCTTTAATAGGCTTTCTGCTTCATTATACCTTTGGGTTTGCAGGTAAGTCCCCGCAAGCTTGTTGAATAATACCGGGGAATGGGAGGACGATTCGTCCAGTGCTTTTTGGTATTCAATGATGGCGGCTTCATAATGGTCTCTGGATTTAAGAATATCTCCCAAGTAGGTCAGGTCTCGCGCTTTCCGGGACTCCAGTGCCTTGTACTCTTTGTTTTCAGGCTCCAGCCCTTTCCTGTTTTTGAATTCAGTGGTCAGGGTTTTAATTCCCGGAATATTTTTCAGCTCAAGTTTTTTTGCCCATTTCTCCCAACTATTTTGAAACCCTGATAAATCCTGCCCCACATACTTCATGAACACAACTTCGAACTCTGCTTTGGAGGAAAGTTCCATTAGTATCTTTGCGAAAATATCAGGGCCTTTAAGAGTTGCAAGGTATTCCATCATGGAAGACACTTCAGCATAAGCCAATTGAACGTCTTCTGCATTTTTCAGTTTTGCGAGAGAGGGCATCATCGCTTCCAACGGCACCCGATAATCATTTTTCAAAGCGTTGGAAAGTATTGTCTCCATGATAGGAGAAAGATATTGCTTCTCACCACGCCACTGGGTTTCCAGATATTTCGCAATGCCTTCATGCATCCATAGAGGCAGGTGGTTGTGGCTCTTTTTGGTTAAGAGATAATGAACGTATTCATGGCTCAGGGTGTCCATCCAGTTGAAACCACGAACCAGTGACCCGGGGGATATCATCATGATGCGGTGATACTTGCAAAGTGCCACTGTTCCTGAAGTGAGAATGTCTTTAAGCGTCAATGGTGAGATTTGTGCGAACGGTTTTCGGTCAGGATAAATTTCCACCAAAACTTTTTCTTTGGGGTAGTAATTCAAAATATCACCGAGAACTCTATAAGACTTTTCCAAAACCTCTTCTGCATATTGGATCAGGATTTCATCAGGCCCTTCCTCAAAACGAAAGATGAAATGCTCGCTCTCCTTTGAGATGAAATTTTTGGAAGCTCTGCGGGTGGCATCGACATGCTTTTTGAATTCTTTGACCTCTTTAAAGCTGTCTCCGATTTGGCGAAGGATCTTCCAGGATTGTTCATAATCCCCTTTCATAAACTCGATACGGGCTTGAAGGAAATGTGCATCGCCGGATTCTGGATATTCTTTTAATAGTTGTTCTGATAGCTTCTCTGCGGATGCTATATCCCAGTCCTGAACAAGCTGATAGCCTCTGTGTACTTCATCAGAAACCGGGAATGAGGCAATGCTGTTTTCGGACCCTAAAAGAAGCAGGGTGAATACCAGTAGAGATTTAAGAGCCTTTTTCACTGCACCAGTTCCTTGTAATACTCGTTAACTAGACGCTCATAGTTTTTTGGCGTTTGCTTTTTCATAGCATCTAAAATATCTTCACGAAAAGCGCTGGGAACCTTGTACTGATCTTCAGAGGGTAAAAGAACTTTTTCTTTTTGCATTCGAACGGAGCCTCCACGTCTGGAATCCCTCCTGCTTCCAGTTCCAAGTCGGAGTGGGGTTTCCTGCTTGCCCTTGTCGGACATTTGAGTGCCGGAGTTTTTGATTTCGTTCAATAGTTTCTGAGTTTTCTGAATAGCTTTTAAAGCCCTGTTTTCTGAATCGATGCCTCTTTGAACCTGTTGGGTTTGCAACCGCTCTTGGGCATTTTTAAGGCTCCTTTGAGCATCTCCCATGTTACGGGAAAGGGCAGGTGGGAGCAGCGGGTTTTCCTGATTCATTTCATTAAATAAACTCTCCATCCCTTTGGCTTGCTGACTCATTTCCTGTTCCTGTTTAGCCAGTTGGTCCAGTTTTGTTTTTTCCTTGTCTGTAAGAAGTGACTGGCTGCCCTTTTCAATAGAACGTTTAAGGGAGCCTAGTTTTTTTGATATCTCCGCATTCAGCCGGGTGACTTCTCTCAGACCCTGGTTTAGCCGGTCGCCAATGTCCTCTCTTTGATTGCGGGTGGACCGCATACTTCCTTGCCAGCGAAATATTTCAGGATAAGTGCTTTTGAAGAGTACATTAAACTCATTCAAATCATTCAGCTCGGTCAATTCTTTCAAAGTTTCATAACGTTTTCTTATCTGGGGAAGATTTTCCTTAAACTCTCTAAATCCCCGGGTTCGAAGATTGTCCAGTTCAATGACAGGTTTTGATAACTCCTTACGAGCATCATTCAGCTCCTTGAAGTTATCTCCTAAATCTTCGGCGAGGCTTGAGTCGATGGTTTTTTGACTTAGGAATTTTATCTTCTGTCTGAGGGTGGCTTCTTCTTCCAATAATTCGCGCATTTTTATCATTGCCTTGTGTTCATCCAGATAATTCGAATCTTCTTTCAGAATATTCTGGATGGCGGTCACATCTTTTTTTAATGCGTCAAAGAAACTCTTTATTAAAGAATCAAATTGTTTGGCCTGATTTGCACGTAGCTTCTGGTTGATTACAGAGGTGCTCTCAAGAACTTCCTTTTGTTTTTTCTCTAGAGATTCAAGCTTCGCCACGGATTCATTGATTTGCTTCATGACTTGATTGTCGACCAGTGAGTCCATGGATGACTTCGCTTGATCCAACTGGTTGGCTAACTCTCTCAGGTCTTCAGCGACCTTTTTGAGTTGTTCCAGAGCTTCATTCATCTTGCCTTGCTTAGCAAGGTCTTTGATTTTTTCCAGCGAAGCCATAGTCTCATCCAGGTTCATACTTTTATGAGCCTTGGAATTGAGGAACTCATCGGGAGAAGACTGGTTCTGCCGGGAAAGTTTATCCATCATTTTCTGCAGAGTTTGTTGAATCTCGTTTAGCTTGGACTTGAGTTGGTTGGGAGTCAGAGGGGATTTTTTATCACGGATATTTTCAAACTCTTCCTGCAGGGCTTGGGTCAATTGTGATAACTGACTTTCAAGGTCCATGACTTGATCCATTTTCTGACGGTTGGTCATTTTGATCAGATAAAGGATGTCTTGCTCCAGATGATTGACCATTCTGCCATTAAGAATTTCAATAGAGTCTATAGTGAGACTAGCTGGTGTGGGTTTTGAAATCGTTCTCTGTATTTTGTTAATGGTATCAATTTGATCATCACGAATAGCGGTCAATCCGTTAATGATACTATTTAAAAGAGTGAGGTACGGTTGAGGAAATGAATCAAAATCCTTAGCTTGATTTCTAATGCGTTGAGCAAGGCCGATAATATCTATCAATGCATCTGCATGGGAGGCGAGAAGCTTTTTCCCATAGAGTGCAGTGGTTGTGGTGGTTTTAAGTACTTCTCCTTCGATGAGTCCATTTGCCAGCAAAGCAATCATCTTTTCCGATAACTCTTCTTGCAGACGCACCAGATTTTCCTGTTCTTTTCTGCTGTCAAAAATAGTGAAACTGTAAATTTCTGATTGACCCGTGTTGGGGCCCGTGACGTTATCGTTGTCCTTGATTTCTAAAAAATACTGAACTTTATCTCCCGGTTGCAGGCTCTCAAGAGACAGACTCCAAGTGTAGTTTCCCGTCGAATCTTTATCCGGCTGTTTGAATCGTTTGATGCTTTTTGTCAAGGTGGTATCGTTAACCTGGGCAATCAGGTTGATTTGACGAATTCCAAAATCATCGTGGGCTTCATAAAACATTTGGACACTGTCGGTTCTAAAGTAAACCGGCTTGGGATTGGCCGGAAACAAAATTACCTGAGGAGACTTGTCTTGCTCCAGCTCTATAGAATACTTTTCTCTTAGAAGAACCTTTTCTCCGTCAGAGGGTTTTACTCTGAACTGGTAGTGGCCTTTTTCGCGCAGTAAGAAAGAACCGTTCAGGTTTTTTAAGTCACTGACATCCATTGCAAAGTGGTCATGGTTGTTCACCACCAGTTCTGCTTTCTCGACAGGCAGGTTGCTATTTCCGGTGACTTTAACTTCGGTTCCGGGTAAAGCCTTGAGGGAGCCTTGCGTAAGAATTTGTTTTTTCAGACCTGTGTAGGCTGGGAACTCCAATATTAGAGACAGGTTGTCTATGTGGTAGTCAGCCTGTTTGTCAGCAATCTCGGAGCCTTTTTGATTTTCGCTTTGAATAGTCGGAGTCTGGGCCAACTCCTGTGAGTCAGGAGAAACCTGTTTCCCAAAATCTGTCAATAATGCGTTAGCTGTGATTAATGCAAGGAGCGTTACCAGAAATACGTTACGCGCGGGAACGGTTTTCTTACTGTTAATCACAGAGTTTGGATTCAGGTTCTGTATTTCAGATTGAGTGCGCTGGAGTTGCTCACGAATAAAAGAGCGGGAAAAGGGAGTCTCTTTTTGATCTGTTAAATGTCGTTCCAGTTGCGCGGCATTGATAAGGGCGTTTTTTAATTCAGGATATTTGGCTTCGGTTAAAAGCGCGGCCTGGTCTCGATTTATCCGGGAAAAACTATGAGTGGAGTAAATCCCCCATCCGAGTAAAAACAGGATCAGGCTGAACCAGCCGTAACTCAATAGAGGAGATTGAAAATAAAAATACAACCCGGTTGCCAGTACGTACCCAGCTATAAGCGTTAATACGGAATAGGTGGCCTGAATGAAAAGAATCCGGTTCCATTTAGCCTGAACCTGATTGAGAAAATCGCGGATTTTTGAATAGGATTTCATAGATCACTGGGAATGATTCATCACCCTACCATTTTATTACAGCCACACTGCAAATCCCAATGAATAAAGCTGTTAAAGGTCTGTTTGAAAGAACTTGGAATTCATGTCTTGACTCCAGTTTTTATTTAAGTTGGAATAACTCAAGTGAATTATTTTTATAAAGATAAGAATATTGTTGCTTTAATGGGTTTTCAGACTTAGATTGATATAAATATAGCCGATAAGAAAATTATGAAAGTTCAAACCCTTAAAAAACGACGCCTCCTCTTAACCATTATTATGGCAATGAGTCTCTTGGCATCTGCATCCTATTCAGTGGCTATGCCGTTGATAATGGCCGATTCATCGGATTGCATGATGGAGTCCACTCCTTGCGATATATGTTGCCTGATGAGTCAGCCTGATGCTCAGTCAGGTTTTAATGTGTCGTTGATTCCTCTCTTGGAGTCTGCGCCTGTATGTGCGCCAGATTCTATCCCGCTTCCTTTTTACCATCCTCCTGGATAAGTACCTCTAAAACCAATTACGTTTTATCTCTACAGGTGCGTCTGAATTAGCTGAAACTGGCTAAATTCGTGAGATGTGCCCCTCTGGAGAACCAAAAAACCATTTGGAATTAAGAGGGAACCATGAAACCCATTGCAATAATAATTTTGTGGGGACTGGTGTTCTTGACATCCCCCAGCATGATTTGGGCTGAAGAGAATCACTTTAAAACAGTATTAGAAAATTTTATCGCCACAGCATTAAAAAGTAACCCAAGTGTTCTGGAGTTACAAAACCGCATTAAAGCAGCTCAAGAAGTCCCATCGCAGGTGAGCTCTTTGGACGACCCGATTCTGCAACTTCAGTTGATGAATATGCCGGTCGACACATTTGATTTTTCTCAGGAGAACATGACGCAAAAACTGTTCTCCCTTTCCCAAAAACTGCCTTATCCCGGAAAGCTGGGATTGAAAGCGGAAATCGCCGGGAAAAATATAGCAATCTCCGAGCAGGATTTGGAAGAAGCCAAGCTGACCATCACCCGTGATGTGAAACTGGCTTTTTACGAATTGTGTTTTATTTTGGCGGCGACGAATATCACTCATGAAAATAAAACGCTTCTGGAGCAGTTTGTCACTATTGCTGAATCAAAATATTCGGTAGGCAAAGGACTGCAACAGGATGTACTCAAAGCCCAGGTGGAACTGAGCAAGATTATGGAGAGACTGATTGAACTGCAAAAACTAGCGGGGTTTGAAAAGGCGAGGTTGAACTCCTTGATGAACCTCCTGCCTCAAGAGACTTTGACTATTCCGCATGGCATTGTCAAAACGGATTTCAATTTCACCATTGAGAAACTTCAAGCTATTGCAAAGAAGCATCGCCCCTTGTTGTCTAAAATTCTTTCTCTCAAGGAGCGTTATGGGTCCTCGAAAAAATTGGCTGAAAAGGAATACTACCCTGATTTTAATGTCGGACTTAAATACGGCCAAAGGGATGGGACCCAAATGATTGATCGTCCGGATTTTGTTTCGGCTTTTGTTGGCATCAATATTCCCATCTGGTACAAAACCAAACAGTCGCGTCGTGTTTCAGAAACTGCTTACAAGGTAGAAATGGCTGGTGAGACTTATAACAAGGCCAAAAACCAGATCTTTCTGAATTTAAAGAAACTGTTTGATAAGGAACAGCAGGGGAACAAGACCCTGCAACTGATTGATCAGGGAATTCTTCCCCAAGCCCGGCAGTCTCTTGAGTCTGCACTTGCCGGTTACAGTGTGGATAAAGTGGACTTCCTGACTCTTTTGGACAACCAGTTGACACTGTTTAATTGGCAGATCAAGTATCACCGTGAACTGACGGATTATGAAAAAAACCTGGCGGTGATTGAACAGAGTGCCGGGAAGAATTTGTTTTAACGCAAACCGGTTGTTGAAATGGGACTCGAGTGATGACTGAGACAAATAATACAGATGAAGATCAGGGACTGGATTCTGAAAAAGTAATTGGCGACCCGTTGAGCGATGCTGTCGTTGAGAAAATTACTCAGGCTCATGAATTGCGAGTGGACAGCGGGCAACAGGCTGAAAGCTCAAGTGGGAATACTTCTATCCCAGTTGACGTGAATCAAGAGGAGGTCCTATTCCCGTTAAAACGTTTTGAGCGGACCGCGATGTCGAGAAAGAAAACGGGGGTGAGTGTCCTGCGGATATTTTTAATTTTTGTTCTACTGGGAGGAGCTTTTCTTTTGGGTTTTGGGACCCGTCCAGAAGTGATGTCGAAATGGGTTGATGAGGGCCGAAAATGGATACTGATTGGAATCAAAAAGGTAGAGCCCATTGCTAATATGATGTATGGGAAAACGATGGAGATGGTGGACAAAGTCGATGCCCCGTCTGTGAAACCGGTAGGCAGTGCGGCAAAGAGGCCGGCAAGGAAAATCAAACACTGGCGGGCTCCGATGAACTCCAATTATACTTCGGATCGTCCTGGCAAGGGACCAATGGGGATGGCTTTAGTGCCTGTTTATGAGGGGGAAGTGGGAGGGGACGTCTTCATTAATCCCACTATGGTGCAAAACATCGGGGTCAAAACGGAAGTTGTGAAAAAGCGATCTTTGAGTCGGGAGATAAGAACGATAGGCAGGCTGACTTATGATGAACGCTTGATCCATCACATTCACACCAAATACGGAGGCTGGATAGAAAAATTGGATGTCGATATTACCGGGCAGGAAGTGAATAAGGGGGATGATCTTCTGGCGATTTATAGTCCCGAATTAGTCACCACTCAGGAAGAATTGATTCTAGCTTTGAAATATCAGGAGTCCCTGAAAGGCAGTGCTTTCCCCGAGGTCAGCCGAGGAGCCAAAAGTCTGGTCGATTCCACCTTAAGGCGGTTGGAACTATTTGATGTTCCAGAACTTGAGATCACGGATTTGATTAAAAATAAAAAAGTCAAAAAAAACATACAGATTCATTCCCCGGTTAAAGGATTTGTCGTCAAGAAAAATGTCCTTCACGGAATGCATGTTCAGCCCGGAATGAATTTATACATGATTGCAGACCTCTCTAACATTTGGGTCATTGTGGATGTCTATGAATATGAAGTGCCTTGGGTCAAGCTGGGGCAGGAAGCGGAGATGAATCTCACCTATTTTCCTGGAAAAAAATTCAAGGGCAAGGTGACCTTTATTGACCCGGTAATGGATTCCAAGTCTCGCACTTTAAAAGTGCGTATAGAGTTTCCCAACTCAGGCGGTGAACTAAAACCAGAAATGTATGCAAACGTCACCCTTAAATCTGAAGTGGCCCAAAAGGAAATGGCGATTCCCGAAGAAGCTGTGATTTATGCCGGGGATAAAACCATGGTGATGGTTCAACGTCCTTCTGGCGCGTTTGATTCGCGGGAACTTAACTTGGGAGTAAAAAGCAAGGGCTATGTTCAGGTTCTGAAGGGACTTAAATTAGGGGAAAAGGTAGTGACCTCCTCGGTTTTTCTGATCGACTCTGAAAGTCAGCTTAAAGAAGCGTTAAACAAAATGGATGAGAAGATGATGAATATGTCCGGCAAAAAAAGCAAGAGCATGAAACTCAATTTGAAAGAGGAGCCCAAGCACTAAAAGGCCCAATGCCTTTTAGTGGGAGAACGTTATGATAAAACATATTATTGGGTTTTCTCTAAAGAATCGTTTTCTGGTGCTTTTGGCTACAGCCTTTGTGGTTGCGTGGGGTTTTTATACTCTGAATCGGACTCCTTTGGATGCCATTCCTGACTTGAGCGATGTGCAGGTCATTATTTTCACAGAGTTTCCCGGTCAGGCTCCTCAAATTGTAGAAGATCAGGTCACTTATCCTTTGACGACCGCAATGCTTTCTGTTCCCCACGCAAAAGTGGTGCGAGGCTACTCCTTTTTCGGATTATCTTTCGTTTACATTATTTTTGAAGATGGAACGGATATGTACTGGGCCAGAAGCCGGGTTCTGGAACAGTTGAACTTTGTGTCCGGACGTTTGCCCCCGAATATCAGCCCTACATTGGGGCCGGATGCTACGGGGGTTGGTTGGGTTTTTGAATACGCGCTGGTTGATAAAACCGGAAATCACGATTTGTCTGAGTTGCGCTCTATTCAGGACTGGTATCTCCGATATGAGTTGCAAACCGTTCCGGGAGTTTCAGAAGTTGCCAGTATCGGCGGTTTTGTCAAACAATATCAGGTTGAGGTCGATCCTAATAAACTGGCGGCCTATGACCTGCCTTTGTACAAAATCGTGGCGGCGATTAAACGCAGCAATAATGATGTGGGTGGACGTTTGCTGGAAATGTCTGAAACAGAATTCATGGTTCGAGGCTTGGGCTATATCCAGAACTTGGAGGATATCAAGAGCATACCGTTAGGAGTGGATAAAAACGGGACGCCTGTTTTGATTAGGGATGTTGCCCGTGTTCGTCTGGGGCCCGAGTTAAGACGTGGAGTTGTTGATCTGAATGGCGAAGGTGAAGTGGTGGGTGGTGTTGTCATACAGCGGTTTGGAGAAAACGCTTTGGAAGTTATCCAGAACGTTAAAAATAAACTGGAATCTTTAAAGTCTGGTTTGCCCGAAGGGGTAGAAATTGTTCCTGTGTATGATCGCTCTGGGCTGATAGAGAGAGCCGTTGACAACTTAAAAGAAAAGCTGATTGAAGAAGGCATCGTCGTAGCCATCATATGTGTTTTGTTTCTTTTGCACCTGAGGTCGGCATTGGTTGCGATCATCACCATTCCCTTAAGTGTTTTGATGGCTCTCATTATTATGAACCAGCAGGGGTTGAACGCAAACATCATGTCTCTGGGGGGGATTGCTATAGCCATCGGCGCGTTGATCGATGGCGCAATTGTAATGATCGAGAATGCGCACAAGCACCTGGAGTGTGATCGTGGGAAAAAAGATCATTGGCAGATTATTTATGAAGCTGCCTCAGAAGTGGGACCTGCACTATTTTTCAGCCTGTTGATTATTACTGTTTCATTTCTTCCTGTCTTTACCCTGGAGGCGCAGGAGGGTAGGCTTTTTTCTCCTTTAGCTTTCACCAAAACTTACTCCATGGCTTGTTCCGCGTTGCTTGCTATTACGTTGGTTCCGGTATTGATGGGATATTTTATTCGCGGCCATGTCTTGCCAGAACGGTACAATCCGCTGAATCTCCTGTTTGTCTGGTTGTTCAAACCTTTCATTTGGCTTGCTTTGAGGATGAAGGTGCTGGTTGTGCTTGTCGCGTTACTTTTAATGGCTGTGACCTATATTCCCTTGCAACGCCTGGGTTCTGAGTTCATGCCGCCTTTGAATGAAGGCGACTTGTTATACATGCCCACCACGCTGCCAGGAATTTCTATCACCAAAGCGAAAGAACTTCTGCAACAAACGGACAAGATCATCAAGACGTTCCCTGAGGTGCATCATGTTTTTGGGAAAGTAGGACGTGCAGAGACGGCGACCGACCCCGCTCCTCTCAGTATGTTGGAAACGATCATCACCCTGAAGCCGGAATCAGAATGGCGGGAAGGTATGACGCAAAAATTATTGGTTCAGGAGATGGATGCGGCTTTAAAAATTCCAGGCGTGACAAACGCCTGGACCATGCCGATCAAGACTCGCATTGACATGTTGTCGACGGGAATTAAGACCCCTGTGGGAATTAAAATTTCCGGGAGTGACTTGGTTGTATTGGAAAAACTGGGAAAGGAGGTGGAGGTCCTCATTAAAAATGCTCCGGGAACTTTAAGTGTGTTTTCAGAGCGGGTTGTGGGAGGAAACTATTTGGACTTTGAAATTAACAGGGAAGAGGCTTCCCGTTATGGGCTTACAGTCGGTGATATTCAAGATGTAGTTCAGACCGCTATCGGCGGAATGAATGTGTCGACCATTATCAAGGGGCTGGAGCGTTACCCGATAAACGTTCGTTACCCTCGTGGACTCAGGGATGATTTGGATAAATTGCAGAGAGTACTGATTCCCACACCGGGTGGGGAGCATATTCCAATGGCGCAGGTCGCCAAAATAGTTGTCAAAAAGGGTCCTCCTGTAATTAAAACAGAAAATGCTCGGCTCAATGCCTGGGTATACATTGACCTGAAAGATATTGATGTGGGCACCTATGTAGAACAAGCGAAAAAAATTGTCAACGAAGGACTGAAGCTTCCTCCTGGATACAGCCTGGTTTGGAGCGGCCAGTATGAGTATATGGAGCGAGCCAAGGAGAGGCTGAAGGTGGTGGTGCCATTGACCTTGTTGCTTATTTTTCTTTTGCTGTATTTGAACTTTAGAAGAATTGCCGAGACCGTTATTGTTATGCTTTCCTTCCCTCTGGCATTAATTGGTGGGGTCTGGATTTTATATTTCCTTAAATACGATTTGAGTGTAGCGGTGGCGGTGGGTTTCATTGCGCTTGCCGGGGTGGCGACAGAGATTGGCGTTCTGGTGCTGGTCTATGTGAATCAGACTTTTGAGAAACGGTTAGCACTTGGCGAAATCAAAAATTCTGCAGATATTCTCAAAGCAGTTTTGGAAGGAACTTCCTCAAGAATTCGACCCATCATGATGACTGTGATTTCCACAATTGGAGGACTGGTTCCCATCATGATAGGCACTGGAACAGGTTCAGAAGTGATGAAGAGAATTGCCGCTCCGATGGTCGGTGGATTGGTGTCCGCAACTTTATTAACTTTGATTGTTCTCCCAACTCTATATGCCATCATACTGGAGTTTCGTTGGAAATCCGGTCGACTTCCATTGAATTCTTCTCTTGTGAAGCACAATACTAAAACCCCCCAACCATCTAAAGAACCGATCAATATTTAACCTAAAGGAGCCAATTAAAAATGAAAATTCGAATAGTCCGCTTTATCCTGATCATAGGATTATTTTTATATCTACCTGGAATCGCCAAGGCGCATTTGTTGAAAGATGAAGAAGTCAGGTCCAAAGTCTATTTGACAAAAGAAAAAGCATTAAAGCTTTCTTTTCCAGAAGAAGATAAAGTTGTAATACAAAAAATCTGGTTAGATCAAAATCACAGGAATTTCATTTCCGGCTTAACCGGAGAAAATTTCAATAAGGTGAGGCAAAAAGTTTACGTAGGTAAAAAGGGGAAGAAAACAACAGGGTTGGCAATGTTCGATCAAATAAATATTCCAAATCAACATCCTATAATTTTTAAATATATGGTAATTTTCCAGCCTGAAGGAAAAATAAAAAAGGTAGTAATTTTAGAATATCAGGGGCTGCAAAGAGACGAAATTGTATCTGAAGAGTTTCTATCACAGTTTAATGGGAAAGATGCCAATTCAGATTTCCAAAAGGTAGACTCATCCCAAGGTATGACAATTGCCGTGCAAGTATTGACTAAGGAGGTCTTAAAATTAGCAGCCATATTTCACACTTATCTTGCAAATCTAAAAAAATAAAAAATCACACTAAACAAGTAATGGATGAAAGCAAAAATGTGGGAAAGGAACTAACTTCGGTTTTTAGAACAGGCTGAGATGTTGCGTTTAGAAAGTCAGGCGGTCATGTTTTTTGTGAATTCTGGAAATGTGGCGGGAATCCTTGGGGTAGCTGACCCCATATAAGAAACGATGTAAGAAGCCATTTCACAGCTTCCTTATAAAAATATCAAAAGAATTCAAAAGCATAGAATTAAAATAAAAAAATTATTCTTAAAAGGCCAGTTAACTTCCGTCCATCAAGTCGTCGTGGTCGCCTTTTATCGATCAATCATCCTTCTTCCCCTTGTTGCGTAAAGCATCGAACAGGTCAAATGGGATAGGGATATACGTGTGTGTGCCGTCACCACTTGAAAGGTCCAGCAGAGTTTGAAAAAAACGCAGTTGCAATGCTGGTGGGTGGGCACCGATGAGGTCTGCTGCATCACAGGTTTTTTGTGCTGCTTCAAACTCACCCTGAGCATTGATGACTTTTGCCCGTCTTTCGCGCTCCGCCTCGGCTTGTTTCGCCAGAGCACGTTGCATCTCTTGCGGCAGGTCGACATTTTTGACTTCTACATTGGCGACTTTGACTCCCCAAGGCTCGGTTTGTTCATCAATCACTTTTTGTAGATGGGCGTTGATCTCTTCACGGTTGGAGAGCAGGTCGTCGAGTGTGCTTTGCCCTAAAACACTTCGCAGAGTCGTTTGTGAGAGTTGAGAAGTTGCATACAGATAGTCCTCCACCTCAATAATGGCTTTTTTGGAATCGACTACACGGAAATAAAGCACAGCGTTGACCTTGACCGTCACGTTATCCTTGGTGATGATGTCTTGTGGTGGAACATCCATCACCACAGTGCGCAGACTGACCTTTACCATTTTCTGGATTCCAGGTACGACAACAATGATTCCTGGTCCCTTAACCTTCCAGTATCTTCCGAGCAGGAAAATAACTCCTCTTTCGTATTCACGCAAAACCTTAAACATGCTGAAAGCCAGCAAGGCGATCAATACTAGCGGGGTCATGAGAAAATCCATAATGGTTCTCCAGAAATTATTGAGTGGTACCTCTATATGATAACAACTTTTGCAGATCAAGTCTGAGTTTATATTGGGTTCTAGCAATGTTAAAATAGCCTCTATGACCTGTAATCTAAAGTTTTTGATTATAATTCTAGTCATTTGGGCTGGAGTTGCGCCTGCGGGTTATGCTCAGACACAGCCGCTGGAGGTTTCAATCCTGAATGAGGTTGATGACACCGGAAATGTGAAGCTGGCATTGACCTTGAATAACTCCAGTAATCGTCCGGTTTATCATATCCGCCCGATGTTCCATTTCCACCACTCGATGTCTATGATGTCGAAGATCATGCGTCTGGATCCGGGGCAGAGTATCACCTTGGGAAATGACCAGCATCCACCTGTCATGCG
>JAJDBH010000097.1 GCA_029261455.1 Nitrospinaceae bacterium | reverse complement strand
CTCCATCCAGCAAGGATACTTTCTTAAATCCGTATCGCTCAAACATCCAGAAGAACCTGCCATCGGTTCTCCAGGGGTCATTGGGTTCACCATAAATGATGATTGTTTTGTCTGAAGAAAATCCCAGAGGGCCTAATTTATTTGCAATAAAGCCTTTGTCGTCCTTGAGAAACCCTTTTACCCCATTTATTGTACGGGTGAAGTCCTGCCAATCACCCAGATTAATCGCACCTGGGATGTGACTAAGAAGAAATTTCCATGATGGGCGAGTATCGACAATGACTCTCTGGTGCTCAGGAATCTTGCTGAGCATTGCCGGGGTCATTAGAAGTTCTACCTCGTTAGCAAGGCTTTGCTGGGTATAGATTCCAGACAAAAACAGGCCCAAAATGAGTAGGATATTTACCTTGATTTTTCTTGACAAAATACGGGCTCCACTTGTACTATCAGGCTTCATTTTTTCTATCCGTTTGGTAAAAGCCGGAGCATTTTTAAGAGAATGACTCTGATAAAAAAGACTTGAGGGTTAAAGCCTCGGACCCCCCAGCTACCTCAACGATTATATATGATTTTGATGTTGAGTGGCGGGTTTAGTTTATTTGAAAATAGGCCTGAAAATGGCTTGCAGATAAGAAAATTTATTTTATAAAAGGTTGAACTATGACAACGGACGATCAAGGCAAAGAACAGACTCCACAGGAACGGTTGGACGAGATCAAGCGTGAAGAGAAGGAAGACGCGAGTTCTTATTATTCTCAGGGATCTTCAAAGGATAACGTGAATGAAGAAGCCGAGTTCAGTAAGCCAGTTCCCTCAGTTCAACAGGAGCATGAAGAAATGAATATGCTTAAGGCAGTGGCTTTTCTTGGATTTGGTATGGCGGCCTTGGCAATTATTTTCATCCTGTTTTTTGTCCGCGATCTGGATACCCGAGTGATGGGTATGGATGGCACTGTGAGCAGCCTTGAAGAAAAAATAGCCCCTCTACAAAAACATGTGGACGATAGTTTTAGTAAAGTTAATCAAGATATTTCTGGGCTGAAAAATAAAGTTGGTAACTATGAGCGCATGATGGCAGTGATGGAACTCAAGCGCGCATTGGTCACCGTTCAGGAAATGTCTATGGGTAATTCTGTCAATGTTAAAGCGAAATCTGGCGAAGTGGTAGCGGGTATCGAAGCCTTATTGACTGAATTAGGAGCAGGACCAAGCTCAACTCAAGGCATGCCTGCAGGAATCGTAAGTTTAGAGGAAGCACCTGCTGCTCCAGCAGCCGCTGAAGAACCAGCTCATGCTGAGGAACCTGTGGCAGAAGAAGCCGCTCCTGTAGAAGAGACCCACGCGGCCGCCGAGCCAGCACCCGAGCCTGAAGCTGCTGAATCAGCACCTGAGCCCGTTGAAGAAGCTCCAGCTGAAGAAGAAAGCTCTGAAGGCGAGGAAGAAGGCGGAGATGATGAGGAAGAGGAAGACGACGAATAGTCCTCCATTCACCCTTTAGTGATCTTCAATTCATGCCAGCCATAAAATTTATCCTATCCATCCTGTTGCTGATCGTTATAGCATCGTTCGCCGTGAAGAATATGGGTTCGGTGGAGCTTAACTATTACGATTTTGGACTCCAGCTCCATACAATAGAACTGCCTTTGATGGTGGTGCTCATGATCCCTTTGATTCTAGGGTTTCTGATTGCCTGGTTCATGGGCATATTTGACCGCTTTAAATTAAAATCCACCATTCGTCAGCAAAACCGATCTATTTCTTCCATGGAAGAAGAGTTGGAAAACCTCAAAAACACTCCCCAGCTACCTGTCCAGGCAGAATCTACTACCGACTCCTGATTATCGCAGTCTTGGGTTTGCGAAAAACGCTACAAGGTCTTTGACCGAAATCACCCCAACAATTTTATCGTTCTCCGTCACAGGTAAATGCCGAATTCTGTTTTTTGCCATGAAGGCATTAGCGTCTGTTACTGGTTGGTGACAATCGAGAGTGAAGAGCGGTTGAGGGGGCATGACGGCATTTACTGTCGTGGTTTTTGGGTCCAATCCTCCGCCCAGGACTTTGCGTGATAAATCCGTTTCCGTTACGATCCCGATATAGTCATCGTTTTCTTTTATCAGGACTGAACCGATGTTTTTCTCGTTCATGAACTGGGCAGTTTCTTGAATTGTAGCATCCGAGCCGACACTGATTACGGAGGGGCTCATGAAATCGGCTATTTCTGTTCGGGTTGTAGTGTCTTTGGCAAACTTGTGAGGAACATGTTTTGTGACCATGATTGACCTCCAGAAGGAGTGCGGTTAGTAATCGTGTTACTTTCCCTGAATCGATGGTTCTGCTTACTGATTTGGATGCCGGGTTCTTGCGGAGGATTCTTTATTTAGATACTGGAACTAGTTTGAGAGGAAAACATATGTCAGCTATGAAGTATTTTATTCGGGTTTTGTCTATTGAAGGGGTTTGACGGGTAACAGTGCTTTATCCAGACCTTTTATGCTGATATTAATGTCTTTGATGGGGTAGACAGTGACCTGAGTCGTGGATGTGGAAATGGCCTGATTGATATGTCCTCCCCGGTTTTCATTGATTTCATAGCCGTGCAGATGCAAGGGATGGCCTGGAATAGATAGAACTTGCTGGATGGTAGTATTCACTCCGTACAATCCTTGCATGCTCCAGTCGCCTGTTTTGTATTCAATGAACTTGAAGTTACTCTCAAGAGAATACCCATCGTTCAAATTTAGTCCGCCAATGGGGATGTGGCAGGCAGCCGTTGTTTTTACTCCATCCAGTTTTCCGGTGATATGAATCGCTGCAAGGCCAAGGTTTTCAGAAATAAATTTTGCTTCAAGCCATTCATGAATGACTTCCCCGGATGCAAGAGTGTATTTCTGTAACTTTTTGGGATCACAAAGGGCGATGGCCATAAACGGGAACTGGGGAACTGCATCTTCTGCTCCAATGACCGGACTTTTTAGGTTCTCTTCGTGTTCGGGATGGTCATGGTTGAGATTGATAAGCTTTCCGGGAGGATTACTTTCTGGATCAGCCCATAAAAACTCAGGGCTGTCAGCTTTGCCTTCGACAATGGCTTCTCCATTTCGTTTGTACCAGTTGGTGGTTCCCAATCCGATCACGGTCCATTTATTGTTAAAGGTATTGAGCTCTTTGGCAATATCTTCAGCTTTTGAGAAGTGAAAGAAATCTCCTTTCAATAACCGCTCTACTGTATTGAAAGCTAGGATGGTTGATTGCTTATCACTCATCAGCTGTCTCCTTTTTGAGTCAAAAACGTAAAAATTTAGTATAGCCGGAAATTTTTTACAGGCTCAGTAATTTATCGTCTTGTTTTTTGATTATGAATTTAAATCGGCATTCAAGTAAAAAGGGAAGGAAGACTTCAATACGTATCAGGAGCTGGTTGTTGCTGGGTGAGGCAATGGACACCTCCCAGCCCCCATATTAGTGTTTTGCATTGAACTGGGATAACCTTGCGGTCTGGAAACAAAGGGGTTAGCAAGTCCAAGGCTTTCTCGTCATTAGGGTGGTCGTATATGGGGACCAGTATCGCGTGGTTAGCGATATAAAAGTTGGCGTAACTGGCGGGTAAACGTTCTTCTTTGGGGCCAACATGACCCGGCATGGGTAGGGGAATAATCTGGAAAGGGCTTCCATCCTGATCTATTGCCGCTTGCAGACGCTCATGATTTTGCTTTAGCCCGAGAAAGTTTGCGTCTCTCTCATTTTCTTCCAACGAGCAAACAATAGTGGTGGGGTTCACAAAACGGGCTAAATTGTCGATATGCCCATCAGTATCGTCACCTGCAAGATCACCATGTAGCCAGATGGTTTTTGAGACTCCCAGATAATTCTTAAAAAATTCTTCTATGCGTTCGCGCCGTATACCATCATTGCGGTTGGGATTTAGGACGCAGGAGTCGGTGGTCAGGCATGTCCCACGACCATTCACTTCTATGGCTCCACCTTCCAAAACGACTCCGGGTTTAAAACTCGGAAGCTGTAACTGTTCGGTAATGATGCTACACGCTAGGTCATCGAGTTCCCATTTGTATTTCCGTCCCCACGAATCAAAATCCCAATCGTTGATGGCCACATCATTTCCTCGAACCAGAAAATTAGGGCCGTAGTCACGGATCCATGAGTCATTGGTGGGTATGTCATATAGAAAAACCTGATTCATCTGCACGCCGTTATCCAGTAGCTTTTTATGTAGATCTTCTTCGGCGGATTTATCTTGAACTAGAATATGAGTTTGCTCGCCTTGTGTGAGGGCTTTGACGATTTGCAGGTAATCGGACTCGACCTGAGCCATATCTTGATCGGGCCAGGTTTCTGGGTTGTGAGGCCATGTCAGCCAGGTGCCTGTATGAGGCTCCCACTCGGCGGGCATGCGATAGTCAATGGGGAATTCATTCATCGTTATCAAGGTATAGCTTAGAAAGGCCCTGATAGGCATCGACCCTACGGTCTCTCAAGAAAGGCCAATTCTGCCTCGTTGATTCAATCTCAAATAGAGGACATTTGGCTATCACGATTTGTGGTTCATTTTCTGCCTGACTGATAACCTCTCCAAACGGGTTGCAGATAAAGGATCGCCCCCAGAAAGTCAGTGCGTTTTCACGGCCTACTCGGTTCACAGATCCTAAAAAAACACCATTGGAAATGGCATGAGATTTTTGAATGGTTTCCCAAGCTGAAATTTGTTGTTCTGAAACCTTGGCATCTTCATCCTGATACCCAATGGCGGTGGGGTAAAATAAAAACTGTGCTCCTGACAGGGCGGTTAAGCGGGCCGCTTCCGGGAACCACTGGTCCCAGCAGATGAGTACTCCAACTTTTCCATAACGAGTGTGAAAACTTTTGAAACCTGTATCTCCTGGGGTGAAATAGAATTTTTCAAAAAAACAGGGATCATCAGGGATATGCATTTTTCGATAAGTCCCTGCAATGCTTCCATCTGCATCGATAACAATTGCAGTATTATGGTAAATACCCTGAGTCCGTTTTTCAAATAGAGGAACAATCAATACGATCTGCAACTCTTTTGCCAGATTAGAGAGTGTTATGCTGGTAGGACTTGGAAGAGGTTCGGCCAGAGCAAAATTTTTGGGGTCCTCTTTTTGACAAAAATATTGAGTCAGGAAAAGTTCGGGAAGGCAAATGATCTGCGCCCCTTGTTTAGATGCTGCACGAATGGAACCCACCGCATTAACCAGGTTTTTGCTCGCATCTGGAGAGCAGGCCATTTGAACAAGGCCAACAGATATTGTCGATTCGTTAGTGTTATCCATGAAAAATTAAATAGAAAATAGTGAAGTCTGCCAACGGAATTTGTTATGATGAGTATTACTATTACATTATAGCGGTTTTCCTCGTAGTTTCTGGTAAAATTCTCTCCGCTCTAAATTATACACTCGTTAGATAAATTATTACCCATGTGGATCAAGCAGGCATACAGAGATTACTATAAACCAAAATTAAGGCGTGAACTGAAAAGAGACCCCGACCAGGCAGAACTGGATCAGCGCTTTGAGGAAATTTATAGTCAGGCTAATTGTATTCTTCTTGCGGGGGTTCTTGAAGGGGTTGCGATTTACTTTTATGAAATTGCCAAGTTTACCAAAGAGGAATTAGATGGTTTTAGGGACCGCCCGGAAGAATACCTATTTGAGCGTTTTGGTGGAGGGAATTATAAACTAAACTTCTTTGAAGGCCCATCTTTTGTTGTTTGCGTCAACTTTAAACCCAAGGGAGAGCCAAAGTGGGTTCCCTTGCTCCCCGAAAAAGCTGGTTCTAATCCTAAACCCGCCTGATTCACCCTATACAGTCTTGAGTTTTAATTTATGAGTGAGAGAACTGCCATTATTGAGAGTGGAGATTTTTCATTTCAACTCGATCAGGTGCACAAATGGACTGGTGAGCCGGGCCTTCCCGTTGCCGTCGAAGGTCTAAGGGGTTCCTCGTGGGCCTTTTTTCTATCGAAGTTGATCAAACTCAATAGTAGATCTGTAATTATCTTCACAGCAGATCAAACTCAGGGTGAAGTATTACAAGATGACCTTAGGTATTTTTTTCATTATGAAAAGATAAAACGCCCTCTTTACTTTTTTCCTGCCTGGGAAATTCTTCCCTACGAACAGCTTTCACCCTTAAACGAAATATCAGGGGAAAGGCTGGATATTCTTAACCGACTCCGAAATGACGAACCTTTAATTTTGATCGTGCCTTTGGAGGCAGGTTTGCAAAGAGTCATGCCTCGTGAGGTTCTGGGAAAACTGGTTTTTCCGGTTAATTGCAAAATGAGCTTGGAGCGGGAATTGTTGGAAGCTTGTCTATCCGACAATGGTTTCACACGTTCCCCGTTGGTTGAGAATAGGGGAGAGTTCAGTGTGCGGGGAGATATAGTCGATTTATTTCAACCTGGCAGTACTAATCCAACTCGTATTGAGTTTTTTGGTGATGAAGTGGAATCTATTCGGGAATTTGATGTTTTATCCCAAGTCTCTACTAATGAATTGAATAGTGTGAATATTCTCCCGGTGCGAGAGCTTTGTTTGAACGAGTCAGAAAAGAAACAGGGCTTGGAGGCTATCAACAGCTTCGCCGAAAAAAATGCAAGCGATCGTCTGGCCTTGAAGGAGTTACTGGAAAAAATTCAACACCTCGGGGTATTTTCCGGGATGGAGTATTTGGCTCCATTTTTCAGTTTTGCCCGCGAATCACTTTTTGATTATTTGGGTCGAGATTCACTCATTGTTCTTGCAGATGAAGATCGGTTGCAGGACAAATCTGAACAGTTTCAAAATCTAATAGAAACGGAATATGCCACGGTTATGGAAAATGGGGATATTGTCGCCGCTCCAGAAGAACTGTATTTGGTGATGGATGAATTTAAGAAAAATGTGTCCGAATTTAATGGGTGTATTGCATTGAACACCCTGAAAACCTCCGCTGAGGAATCAGATCGTACTCTCGGTCTGGAGATGAAACACATTCCTCCTCTAGTTGGAAAGTTTGAAGCTTTCAGCGAGCAAGTTCTTAAATGGCAGAAAGAGGAAAATAAGGTAGTGGTGGTTGCTCCAACAAAGGGACAGGTTCGCCGAATTCACGAGTTGCTTCATGAATGGGGGCTGGAAATTGATGTTGATCTTGGGCGAATCAGTGAAGGCTTTCAACTGAAATCGCACAAACAGATTTTCATTGCCGAGCACGAAATATTCGGGAGAACTCATAAACATCGACATCGCAGAAAACCTCGCTCGCAGGCTTTTCAAAGAGGGCTGAAAGATTTAAAGGACGGTGACTTTCTGGTCCATATAGATTATGGCATTGGTTTGTATCAAGGAACCCGAGAATTACAAACCGGTGTAGGCGGCGGAGAGTTTTTGGAAATCATGTATGCCGATGACGAAAAGCTCTATCTCCCGATGGAAGCTTTAGGCCTGATTCAGAAATATGTGGGGTCAGCAGAAACTCCGCCTCCATTGAGTAAAATGGGAGGGGCTTCCTGGAAACGTCAGAAGAAAAAAGTCAGAGAAGCGATTGAGGAAATGGCTGGGGATTTACTAAAACTTTATGCTTCCAGGGAATTGGCTAATGGTCACTCTTATTCACATAATACTCTTTTGATGCGTGAATTTGCCGATGCCTTTGAGTATGAGGAAACAGAAGATCAATTAAAGGCAATTGAAGATGTGGAAGCTGACTTGGAAAAAGATAAACCCACAGACAGATTGATTTGTGGTGATGTGGGTTATGGAAAAACAGAGGTCGCTATGCGAGCGGCTTTCAAGGTGGTTCTCGATAAAAAGCAAGTTGCCGTGCTGGTGCCAACCACTATTCTTGCTCAGCAACATTTGCAGACTTTTCGTGAACGTTTTCGCGAGTACCCGGTAAACATTGACATGGTCAATAGGTTTCGCACTCCGAGCGAACAAAAAGAGACCTTGGCACAACTGAAAAAAAGTAATGTTGATATCATTATAGGAACGCATCGATTGTTGTCGAAGGACGTAGAGTTTGCTGCCCTTGGCTTGATCATTGTAGATGAAGAACAACGATTTGGCGTCAAACATAAAGAAAAGTTGAAGAAGCTCAGGAATACGGTGGATATTTTAACACTCACAGCAACGCCGATTCCCAGAACACTGCACTTTTCCCTAATGGGTGTGCGCGACTTGAGTGTTATCGAAACACCACCTGTTGATCGCCTTGCAGTCAAAACCTTTATTCGCAAGTTTGATGAAAAAGTAATTCGTGAAGCAATAATGCGAGAAATAGACCGGGGTGGGCAGGTATTTTTTGTGCACAACAAGATTCGCAGTATTCATTCTATTGCGGAAATGATTCGTCGGGTGGCTCCTGGAGTAAAAATAGATATTGCCCACGGCCAACTGCCGGAACACCAGTTGGAAAAAGTGATGAAGAAATTTATGGATAAGGAAATTGATATTTTATTGAGCACGTCCATTGTCGAGTCCGGACTTGATATTCCTTCAGCGAATACCATCATTATTAATCGGGCAGACCAGTTCGGGTTGGCCCAACTCTATCAATTGCGTGGAAGGGTGGGGCGGTATAAACATCAAGCTTATGCCTATCTATTAATTCCGGGGACAGGTGGTTTGAGCCCTGAGGCTCGCAAGCGTCTTACTGCGATTGAGGAGCTGAGTGAACTTGGGGCTGGTTTTCAACTTTCAGCTCGTGATATGGAAATCCGTGGAGTGGGCAATATGCTGGGGCACAATCAGTCAGGCCATATAGCATCGATTGGTTTTGACCTATATTGCAAATTGGTTGAGGACATGGTGAAAGATATCCGTGGAGAAAAAATCGATTCCCGCATCGAGACCGAACTGAGTTTGATGGTGAAAGGGTTTATTCCAAAGGACTATGTCCCGGATCTGAACCAGCGTCTGGATTTTTATAGAAGGATACAGGTAACCGGTGATAATGAGGAAGGGCTAGCGATAGCGAGTGAGTTGATAGACAGGTATGGCCCGCACCCTGAGCCGGTTGCAAAACTCTTAGCTCTTTTAGAGATACGTATATTTTGTCAACAATTGCATATTTCGAAAATTGAAATGAAGCAAAATGAAGCTTACTTGCACTTGTTACCTTCAACGCCGATCAACCCGGAAAAATTAACTTGCTTGTTAGATGAACGGTTGAGAATTCAGTCTGAGTACAAAGTTAATATTCGTTTGGATCGCAAAGGATGGAAAACGGATTTGAAACTTATCGCAGTCTATCTGCAAAAACTAGTTAGTTCGTTGCAACCGTAGAGGTGGAGTCTTGATGTTGAATAAATGGCTGGTTGGAATCATATTGGGAATAGGCCTGAGTGTTATTTCTTGTTCTAATACTTCTTCGACTGATGAGTTGAGCGACGACGCTGTTATCGCGGTGGTGAATGATGAAGAAATCCACTTGGATCGTTTCAAGAAGGAGTTTAAGGTACATAAGAAAAAATTCCGGGTGCAGGGCACGGGTGATGCTGCGTCAGAAGAACTTCTATGGTTGAAAAATAGGACTATAGAACAGATAGTCCAGAGTACTCTATTCAAGCAGGAAGCTAAAAGAAATAATATCGAAATTAATCAGGAAGAATTGAGTGAAGCAATATTGAAAACTGAAGTGGGGTATGCGGAAGACTCCTTTGATAAACAACTGGAGTTTGAGGGCTTATCACGTAAGGAATGGGAGAATATCATAGAAAATAATCTGTTGATAAATAAATTGATTAACAATTTTGTCAATAGTAAAGTGTCTGTGAGTGATGATGAAATGCTCCGTTATTTTGAAACTAATGAGGCCAAGTTTCATAAAAGGGAGCAGGTAAGAGCTCTTCATATTATGGTTGAGACCGAAGAAGAGATTCGTCAAATTCAAAAAGAATTGCAGTCAAAACAGAAAGATTTTTCGGGTTTGGCCAGGGAGTATTCGCTGGGCCCCGAGGGAGTCCGAGGCGGGGATTTAGGCTATTTCGAAGCTGGTCAGATGCCTGAAGAATTTGATAATGTTTTTAAGCTGAAAATTAATGGTGTCAGTGACATCATTCGCACTCCTTATGGATTTCATTTGTTCAAGGTTGTTGACAAGATTGAGGATCGAAAGATGAGCTTCGATGAATCAAAAAAACAAATAGAACAAATTATGCTTCAAGAGTTGCAAGATAAGGCCTTCCAAAAATGGTTGGTTAAACTGAAAGAAAAAGCCGTGATTGATATTAACTATGAGTTTCTTGAAAAAATTAATTAAAGCAGATTTAGTTCTGCTTTTGATGTTATCTCTGGCTCTCTTTCCATTGATGGCTCATGCTAAGGTCTTTGATAAGGTCGCTGCTAAAATTAATACAGAGATAGTCACCTTAAGCTCAGTTGAAGAACGCGCTAACTTATTGCGGCAGAAGTATGCAAAGTCTCCTGTGGGTATTCCTGAAAAAGAACTGCTAAAGGAAGCCCTTAATATGATTATTGACGAAAGGCTTCAGCTTCAGGAAGGAAAAAAGCTTGGTTTTATTGTTGATGAAGATTCTATTGATGCGGCGATGAAGGATATTGCGCAGAAAAATGGACTTCAAGAGGGGCAATTGGAGCAAATGTTGGAGCGAGAGGGACGGAGCCTTATTTCCTATAGAAATCATATTCGTGACCAGATAATGGTTTCGAAAATCACACGCTTTGAAATTAGCAATCGAGTGAAAGTCAGCGATAAAGAAATTCATAAGTATTACAAGGCTCACCAGAAAGAGTTCTGGGAAGATGGTCAAGTGCGAGCCCGCCACATTCTTTTTATTGCTGAACGCAGTTCTTCTGAGACAAATAGACAGGCGAAACTAGAACTGGCAAAAATAGTTCTGAATGAAATTCACAAGGGTAAAGATTTTGCGGAACTTGCTATGGAGTACTCGGAAGACGTTTCTGCCAGCGATGGCGGAGATGTAGGGTTTGTTGTGAGAGGTAAAATGGTCCGGGAATTTGAAGATGCGGTCTTCAATTTAAAACCAGGTCAGATCAGTGATATTGTAGAGACGGAGTATGGATACCATATCATTAAAGTCGAGGAGGTTGTGTCGGGTAAAACTCTAACCTTAAAGGATGCCAAAGAGCGTGTTTCTCGGATTTTGGCTATGGAAAAACAAAAGCAGGGTTATGAGGACTGGATGGGAGAATTAAAAAAAGCAGCATTTATTGAAGTGAGCTTATTTGCTGACCCCGAAAGAAATAAGAGCCTGGTGTCAAGAGATACGGGCAAGAGGAAAAATAACAACAGTCTAAAAACAAAAAAAAAACTAAGCTCAGAGGTTGACTCCCGACAGCAAAATTTGCAGAAGAAATGGGAGGAAATGTATAAGTCCGTAGAGAAATCGAAAGTGAAGTCCGGGAAAAAAGAAGGCTCCGAGTTGGAGTCCTTGGAGGAGAAATTGAAGCATATCAAGAAATTGCGAGATCAAGACAGGATATCTGAACAGGAGTATCAAGAGCGCAAAGAAAAGCTTTTGAATAGTCTTTAGTTTTTCGGGACCATTTTAGTTTGGGCACATCTACATACTTCTAGCCTCTGATTTCCTGCTAAAAAATAATAACTCAAACCATAGATAACTTTAATTAAGAAGGAGTAATTTGTGATTAAGAAAAATGATGTTGTGACTCTGGCCTATACTTTGAAAAACTCTGAAGGAATGGACTTGGGTAAGGCCGATGCCAAAGAACCTATGAACTACCTTCACGGAGTTGGTGGCAATATTCCAGGTTTAGAAGAAGAAATTGAAGGATTGAAGATTGGGGATAAAAGGGATGTAACGGTTCCACCTGAAAAAGGATATGGTGATGTAGACCCCAAGCTCTTTTTGAAAGTTGCCCGCTCTAATTTCCCTGCAGATATGGATATTAAACCTGATATGCAATTTTCTTCCGAAATGGGTGGTAAAGAGAACATTTTTACCGTTGAGAGTATTGATGGGGAAAATGTCAATGTGAATGGCAATCATCCTCTTGCAGGTCAAACCCTCCACTTCAGTTTAGAAATTCTTGGGATACGCGATGCTACTGAAGAAGAATTGGCTCACGGCCACGTTCACGATGGTACTCACCACCATTAAAGGTATGAACGATTGACAGAATTCTTCCGGTAAATGGCCCATGTTGAGCAACTCCCTGGCATGGGGGCTCATTCCCCTTCTTTGGTAAAGGATTCATGTCAAGCTTCGCAAAAAAAGTAAAGTCAGCAATTATCGAATTGATCGCACCGGGGGATAAGGTTTTAGTGGCTGTATCCGGTGGGGCCGATTCGCTGGCATTGCTTTACCTTTTGGTGCAGTTCTCAAAAGAGCTTGGGTATGAATTGTTTGTCGCGCATTTGAACCATTTGGCCCGTGGCAGGGAATCTGACGAGGATGCAAGCTTTGTAGAGAAAGAGGCAAGTAAACTTTCCCTTCCTTTTTTTGTCGACAAGATAGATGTGAAAAAATCTATTCTGAAATCTTCTTTTCAGGAGTCGGCGCGCATTTTAAGATATCAATTTCTGGAAGAAACTTTAATGTCCATTAAAGGGGACAAGATTGCTCTGGGGCATACCGCAGATGACCGGGTTGAAACAGTTTTGATGAATTTTTTGAGAGGGGCGGGGTTAAGAGGGCTTGCCGGAATACCAGAATCAAGAGGGCATTTGGTTCGGCCTCTATTAAGTTGCACCCGATCCGAATTAGAGGGTTTTTTAAGTGAACAAAACCTGATCTATCGCACGGACTCTTCAAATATTGAAACAAAATACCTCAGAAATAAAATCAGGCATGAAGTAATCCCTTTCTTAAAATCATTTAATCCTGATATTTCGGGAAACCTGTTGGGTCTGGCAGAAATAGCACGCGGAGAAGAACAATGGATGTCAGAAAAAAATCGTGAACTCTATTCTCAGCTTGTTACACCCGAGAACGGGGATTTATGTTTAGAGATAACCGAATTTAAGAATCAACCTCTTGCAATGAAAAGGCGGTTGATTCGTGAAATTTTTTATCGATTAAATGGAAGTTTGCGTGAAATCACATCTTTGCATGTCCAGCAGGTTCTCGACCTTTTCGCCAGTGCTCGGGTGGGGCGCTGGTTAAAGCTTCCCGGTCGTGTGCGGGTGGTTTGTGGGTATGGCACGGTGCGTTTTTCTATGTGCGATGGTTCGGCCTCTCCTGAAATTGACAAGACGACGAAAAAATTAGAAATACCAGGTGTGACGAGCTTGGAGCAATTAGGCATTCAGTTCCACGCAAGCCTTGTGGAACCCCCTACGCCAAAACCTGCAGACCATAAACAGGCGTACTTGGACTTTGAAAAGACCGGTGAAAATATTCAAATTCGGTTTTTCCAGCCGGGTGATCGTTTTGTGCCTTTAGGCATGCGCGGACACAAAAAGGTGAAATCCTACTTCATTGATCAAAAGGTACCTCGTGAAGAGAGATCTTTGATCCCCATCTTGACAAACAGCCTTGACGATATTATCTGGGTGTATGGAGAGCGAATCTCTGATTCCTTCCGTGTTGATGAAAACACGAAAAAGGTGCTTTTCATAGAGGGGAAAAGCCTTTAAAAGGTTGATATTAAAGAAGGCGACAAAAATTGTTTTTGTGGTACCATTGTAGTGACCCATGTTAGTGGAAATAACTCTGTCAGGAGATGATTTTGAATCAATTCTATAAAAATTTAGCACTTTGGTTAGTGATCGGCATCGTCCTGATCGCTTTATTCAATATATTTAATCCGCCTTTAACTCCTCAATCGGAAGTGGTTTTCAGTGATTTTATGGACCAGGTTGAGCAGGGGCAGGTTACTGAGGTAATGATTCGTGGTGATAGTATCAATGGTAAATATATGGATGGTCAAGCCTTCCAGACTACTGCTCCACCCAAGGACCCAAATCTCATCAAATCGCTGAGAGAGAAAAGTGTTCGCATTGTAGTGGTGCCGCCTGAACAGACAAGCTGGTATATGAGTATTCTTATTTCCTGGTTTCCCATGATCCTATTATTAGGGATTTGGATATTCTTCATGCGTCAGATGCAGGCAGGTGGGGGCAAAGCAATGTCTTTTGGGAAAAGTCGCGCCCGACTTTTAAATGATACTAAAAATAAAACCACTTTTAAGGATGTCGCGGGTGTCGATGAGGCGAAAGAAGAACTTCATGAAATTATTGAGTTTTTAAAGGAACCGCAGAAGTTCAGCAAGCTGGGTGGCAAGATTCCTAAAGGGGTTTTGCTTGTCGGTCCTCCGGGCACCGGGAAGACTCTTTTAGCCCGGGCTATTGCCGGTGAAGCGAACGTCCCATTTTTCAGCATCAGTGGTTCTGACTTCGTTGAAATGTTTGTTGGGGTGGGTGCGTCTCGGGTTCGTGACCTGTTTGAACAGGGCAAAAAGAACAGCCCGTGTTTGATCTTTATTGATGAAATTGATGCTGTGGGTCGACATCGTGGTGCCGGTATGGGTGGCGGTCATGATGAGCGAGAGCAGACACTTAATCAGCTTCTGGTCGAGATGGATGGTTTCGAGAATAACGATGGCGTTATCCTCATTGCTGCAACTAACCGTCCTGATGTACTAGACCCGGCTTTGTTGAGACCGGGGCGGTTTGATCGGCAGGTTACGGTTGGTCGTCCTGATGTTAAAGGGCGTGAGGGGATTTTAAAAGTTCATACATCTACGGTCCCTCTCACTGATGAAGTCGAATTGAAAATTATTGCCAGAGGGACTCCAGGATTCACCGGCGCAGACTTGGCTAACCTTGTCAATGAGGCTGCCCTTTTGGCCGCTAGAAATGACAAAAAAGCCGTGGATATGGTGGACTTCGAAGAAGCTAAAGACAAGGTAATGATGGGTGTTGAACGTCGGAGTATGGTTATTTCTGAGAAAGAGAAAAAAACCACTGCCTATCATGAAGCAGGGCATGCCTTGGTAGCTTGTCTTTTGCCTGGAACCGACCCTATCCATAAAGTTACCATCATCCCAAGAGGAGGCGCGTTGGGAGTGACGATGCAGTTGCCGATGGATGAGCAACATACGTATCAGAAAAACTACCTTTATAACACCCTCGCAATTTTGATGGGTGGGCGGTGTGCGGAAGAAATCTGCCTTGGTGAAATGACTACTGGAGCTGGTAATGATATAGAACGTGCAACTGAAATGGCTCGAAAAATGGTCTGCGAATGGGGCATGAGCGAAAAAATGGGCCCGCTGACCTATGGCTCAAAAGAAGAACAGGTGTTTTTGGGTAAAGATTTTTCTTCACAGAAAAACTTCAGTGACCAAACAGCTAAACTGATTGATCAGGAAGTCAAGACCTTGGTTATGGGCGGATACAACCGTGCCACTGAGTTGTTACAGCAGAATCGAAATATTCTTGAAAACCTGGCTCAGGCTCTGCTTGAAAAGGAAACCTTGAATGCGACTGAGGTTAACAATATTGTTGATGGCAAAAGTGACATCGATCCGGATTCTTCTGGCGGAGAACCCCAAGAAATAAAGCCTGAGGTTCCTGCCGAAAAACTGAAGAATAAAACAGATCCTGAAGAAGGTCTCTTGGGTGGCGGTGGTATGCCTGACCCTACGCCTGCCTGATCTCGACTATAAATAATACTCCTATAAACTCCACATTTTATCTGGCTTGATGCCAGAGTGTGGAGTTTTTGGTTTTTAACGATCGGTTTATGTGCTCAGAGGTACGCTTATGAAGCCATTCAAGTTTCCCCAGTCTGAGGAAGAAGCGTTGGTCATGGGCATTATCAATTTGTCACCAGACTCCTTCTATGGAGAGAGTCGATGTAAGACAGTGGAGCAGGCTCTCAGTGCTGCAGAGACAATGCTTGAAGAGGGTGCAGGTATTCTTGATATAGGAGCGGAAAGCTCCCGACCAGGGTCTGTTCCAATTTCTACTCAAGAAGAAATAGACCGTTTGCTTCCTGTATTGATAAAGCTTGTCGAAGTCGCTAATATTCCAATTTCAGTGGATACTTATAAAGCGAAGGTTGCCCATGAAGTGTTAAAAGCTGGGGCAAGTATCATCAATGATATAACAGGTCTTCAAAGGTCTGAGGAAATGGCTCAAGTGATTTCCCAATTTCATGCCGGAGTGATTTTGATGCATATGCAGGGCTCGCCGGAGAGCATGCAGCACTACCCAAAATATGAGGATGTGGTAACAGAAGTTTTCGACTATTTACAAAAGAGTCTAGCTATTGCTGTTTCGGCTGGAATTGATCCAGAAAAAATAGCTATAGACCCTGGCATAGGATTTGGTAAAACAGATGCCCATAATCTTCTGATACTAAAAAATTTAAGTCGCTTGAACGAATTGTCCAAGCCGGTGCTTCTGGGTGTTTCCAGAAAATCATTGATCGGAAATATTTTAAACCTTCCTGCTGAGGAACGACTGGAAGGTTCACTCGCAGCGACCGTGTTTGGTTTAACACAGGGCGTGTCTATCATTCGCACACACGATGTCAAGGCAACTCTTCGGGCAGTGAAGGTTGCCGAAGCAATAATGAAAGAAAAAAAATGATCCGTTTATTTGTAAATGTAGACCATGTTGCCACTATCCGTGAAGCTAGAAAGACTGTTGAGCCGAGTCCATTAAAGGCAGCTTTATTGGCTGAAAAGGCAGGGGCTCAGGGGATAACTATCCACTTGAGAGAAGACCGTCGACATATTCAGGATGACGATGTTCGCATCATCCGCGAAGGCATTAACACTCCATTGAATTTGGAAATGGCTCCAACTGAGGAGATGGTTAAGCTGGCTTTAGAGATTAAGCCTTATCAGGTTTCTCTTGTCCCTGAAAAACGTCAGGAAATCACTACAGAGGGAGGACTGGACGTTTGCTCTCAGGAAGAGGCATTAACTGAAATTGGAAAAAGAATGCATGACGGAGGGATTCTGTTCAGTCTGTTCATTGACCCCGATGCAAAACAGGTGGCCGCTTCAAAAAGAATAAAGGCAGATAGCATAGAAATCAATACTGGTAAATACACTGAGCTTGAGCTGGCCGAAGAAATAAAATTAGAGCTGGAGCGAATACAGGCAAGCGCTGGAAGAGCCGCCGAAATCGGCCTAAAGGTTTTTGCCGGGCATGGCTTGAATTACGAGAATGTAAAATTCATTGCTGCTATTCCAGAAATTGAGGAACTGAATATTGGTCATTTCATTGTTGGTCAAGCGGTTTATGGCGGCATGGAAAATGCTGTGACCGAAATGATTCGCTCTATTAAAGAGGGCAGGGGGAACCAGCTCTGATCTTGGGTTTATATAGAACTCTTTGAAAATATTGTGGTTTTGGTGTTTTTTTAATGAGATTGGTATAAAATTTGCGTTATAATATTTGAGGTTAATTTTACCAAAATATTGACGGATACGGTGATGACAGATTTCGACCCATCTTCTCAAATTTCTCAGGATAACTCAGATATCCGTGATAGAGGTATTTCCAGTGCGCGGGAATACTCTCGTGTGGTGGAGACTTTCAGCAGAGTTTTGCAGTACAAAGAATCCTTTCGCTTGTCTATTGAGGGTAAGCTGAATTCTATAGGGCAACAGGTTAAAGATAATATTGATAACTTGGAAACCCTCATGCGGAATATAGATATCTATGAGCAGAATATAGATAAAATATCCAGCAACCTTGGTCAACTGCAAACCGAGGAAAGTTCTATTAAGGCCAGATATGAAGAACTTTTAAACGGCTCTGCTTCGATGGACCCCCTTCTTATGGGTGATGATAAAGGTGACGACGACTTGGACCCTGCGGGTTCTCGTGAGTACTTGATACAACGCCGGCGAAATTATCTGGAAAACCTGGATCATAGTTTCAAGCGTTTAGATGGTGAATTGTTTTCCATTGAAAAGCTGCGCTCTGAACTAACAAGAGCTCGCAGTGAAATTCTCTTAAAAAAAGATGAAGCCCAGAAACAAATGAAGTCTCTCGAAGAGAACGGGAGTCGTCATCTGGAAGATGTTAAACGCATTGAAATGGAGCTTGAATCTTCGGTAAATGAAGAGAGGCTTTTGATTAATGAGTTTAGACGTTTGGTAAACGGGGCTGAGAGAACTTTGGAGATCAGTGATGAGATTGATCATATTTTATTTACCTATCTCACTGCGGCCGAGTCGAAAGACAGTCCCTCTAAAACCCCATTTTCTGTGGTTGAATAACTGATCCCCTTTTTGTTTTAAGATTGCTCGCAGGTTTATATTGACTTGAATTTGTAAATTTTGCATACTCCCTTTAGTTTCAAGTGATTGAGCTTTCCTGTTGTTTCACTACCCTCGACTAGTTTAACTCACATGTTTTCAATAGTTTTTCCCTGAAAGGCTGTAAAATAAAAATGACAACGAAGGTCGGCATCAATGGTTTTGGGCGTATAGGTAGAGCGGTATTGAAGTGCATTTTGAATGACCCTGAGTGCTCCAACTTTGAAATCGTGGGCATCAATGATTTAACCGATTCTGCTACATTGGCTCACCTTTTTAAATATGACTCTGTTCAAGGAGTGAATCCTAATGAAGTTCAATCCGATTCAGAAGGGTTGATCATAAATGGAAAACATATAAAAATTATTGCTGAACGTGATCCTGCAAATCTTCCTTGGAATCAATTGGGAGTAGATATTGTTATTGAGTCAACAGGATTGTTCACAATACGTGACTCGGCCAGTAAGCATATTGCTGCAGGTGCAAAAAAAGTTATTATTTCAGCGCCGGCCAAAGACCCGGATGTGACCATTGTTTTGGGTGTGAACGAGGGGGCTTATAATTCTTCCGAGCATCAGATTATTTCTAACGCTTCCTGTACCACAAATTGCTTGGCACCCTTGACCAAGGTTATTCTCGAAAATTTTGGTTTTAAAAAAGGATTGATGACGACCATTCATTCTTATACGAATGATCAGAAGATTCTTGACTTGCCTCATTCAGACCTGAGACGGGCAAGGGCGGCAAACCTCTCAATGATTCCGACCACTACTGGCGCGGCAAAAGCAGTCGCATTGGTTTTACCGGAAATTAAAGGAAAGCTTGATGGCATGGCCATCCGAGTTCCTACTCCTAATGTGTCTCTGATTGACCTTGTGGTTGAGGTAGAAAAAAACACAAATGTCGAGGAGGTCAATCAAAGCTTGAAGGATGCTTCCGAAGGAACTATGAATAAAATAATGCGGTTCGAAGAAAACCCGCTGGTGTCCATCGACTTTAATGGCGACTCTTGCTCCTCAATCATTGATGGTATTTCAACAAAAGTTATTGAAGGTAATATGGTGAAGGTTTTATCCTGGTATGACAATGAATGGGGTTATTCCAGCAGGGTTAAAGATCTTTTGAAATTCATAGGCTGACTTCAGGAATACCTGGTTTATTTTTAAATCCCTGCATTAAGATAAAGGTTTTAAGTGACTACTCCCCTTGTTGTCGGCAATTGGAAAATGAATATGCTGGCCTCAGAGGCCTGCAATCTGGCTCAATCACTTGCTGACTTGCCGGTTGAGGGAGTGGATGTCGTCATTGCCCCACCTTTCACATCGCTTTATGCGGTTAGCCAGATTATCAAAAACACCCGTTTAGGCTTGGCTGGGCAAAACTTTCACTCTGAACTCAAGGGAGCCTATACAGGGGAGGTCTCACTTGAAATGCTGAAGGATGTGGGATGCAAATATGCATTGATCGGTCATTCAGAGAGACGTCAGTTATTTGGAGAAAGCGATGCTGAGGTAAATAAAAAGGTTCACCTTGCTATAGAAATGGGATTCAATGCCGTGATTTGCATTGGCGAGACACAGGAGCAGAGAGAGGCAGGGGAAACTCTAAAAGTTATAGAAACCCAGTTGTGCAGAGGTTTAGCCGGTTTGTCTGGCGAGAGTATAGCTCACCTGGCGGTAGCTTATGAACCAGTTTGGGCCATTGGGACGGGTCTAAATGCTGCCCCGGAACAGGCTGTTGAAGTCCATAAGTTTATCAGGAAAATTTTATTTGAGACTCAGGGGTTTTCTGTAAAGATTGGTGCCAGAATTCTTTATGGTGGGAGTGTGACTCCCGATAACTGTAAAGAACTGTTGAGTGAAGAAGAAATAGACGGAGCACTGGTGGGTGGTGCGAGTCTGAATTTTGAATCATTTTATGCTATTATTAAATCCGCGCTTGAACCGTGACAGTTTTTTAGTCATAATCACCGGCTCTGGGCGGATAATCTACAATAATTTTGTGATTTTGAAGAATTTATGAATACAATAATTACAGTAATACATGTTCTTGCGGCTTTTAGTTTGATCCTTACGGTGCTTTTACAAGCGGGCAAGGGCGCGGCAATGGGTTCGGGGCTTGGTGGTGGCAGTAGTCAAACAATGTTTGGCAGTAGTGGTGCCGGAAATTTTCTTACCAAGTTGACAACGGGTTTCGCTATTTTGTTTATGGTCACCTCCTTGACCTTGGCAACCTTTTCAAATAATAAAAAATCGAGTTCTGTTATCCAAGGTATTGAAGAGGCTCTTCCTGATGAAGCCTCAGAGCCAAAAGATTCATCTGATAACTCTGCAAAATAAAAACCTTTAAGCAAAGCCGATGTGGTGGAACTGGTAGACACGTGCGCTTGAGGGGCGTATGGAGCGATCCGTGGGAGTTCGACTCTCCCCATCGGCACCAGCTTTTTCCTTGGTTTGTACAAGGCTTTTAAAGATAATAGCTTAAATGGTATTGTTTTTGATGATGGCCTAAATTTTAAGAGAAAAGTGCAGAAAAATTCCACACTTTTCAACCTTAAAAAAACTTCCTGATTTTTTTCGATTGAGCAAGAGTTGAAATGGCCGAAAATAGCGACGATATCGAACTATCTTCCTTAGAGTTTACTAAAAGAATCTCCAGGCTTTTGTTGGTCTGCCTTAATGGGGTTTCTGAATTGAAGGCAGGCGACCAAGCCTTAACCGACAAATTAAAAGACTTATCAAATCTCCTTGTTGAAGTCTTAGACAACAAGATTGATTCTCCTCCTGTGCTTGGAGCAGAACTGGAGCAAGTATTTGATGAGTTGGTTGTTCAAAAATATCTCATTGATAAAGAACGGGAGACTGCCAAACAAGTCTTTATCGCATTCACAAAAACTATTTATGAAATGAGCCGTTCTTCTGGAGAGTTTGATGAAAGCCTCACCGAGCAAATCGGTGTTATAGAGGCAGCCGAGAAAATGAGCGATATTCTTTCAGCAAAAGACGTTGTTCTTGGTCAGACAAAAATACTCCAAACTCAAACCCATGCGATGCGCGAAGAGTTGGAAGAATCAAAAAAAACTACCTCAGAGCTCACTAACTTATTGGAGCAGGTTGAATCCAAGGCAATGATCGATCCCCTAACTCAAGTTTTTAATCGGGGAACATACAACATTGAAATTGGTAAGATGATCAAGAGATTTAATCGATACAAGGAACCTGCCGCCTTATTCGTTATTGACATCGATCATTTTAAAAAGTTCAACGACGATTACGGGCATAAGGCTGGTGATGCTGTTCTCACTTTAGTTTCTTCGGTAATCAAAGGTGCCGTGCGAGATACTGATTTGGTTTTTCGTTATGGTGGTGAAGAATTTGTTGTGCTACTGAATAAAATCGACTTTAAAAATGCGAAAAAGGTAGCAGAAAAAGTGCGCGCAGAAATTGAATCCCACCACTTAACTAATAAGGCCAAAGTGTTAAGGGTTACAGCGAGCATAGGGTTTTCCTGCTTTAAAGAAGGAGATTGTGAGACCTCTATCTTTGAACGAGCTGACAAAGGTTTATATAAAGGAAAGCAAAATGGCCGCAACAGGGTCGAAGAAGTGCTTTAAAATATCTAGCCATATCGCATGCCTCCCACCACTTTAGAAGATTTATTTTCCTCACCAGGCTTCTTAGCCATATTTTTTGCAATACTCCTTACCATTGCTAATATTATGGTCGGGGTCAGCATCCTTCCCAGTTACCAGCGTAAAAAAGGTTACCGACTACATCGTTTGCTTTTTGGCGCAGTGATTCTAAGCTACGTCTTGTTTTTGTGTCATCTTTACCTAATTGAACGAACATCAGTTTTTGCTTATATTGTTTTTGGTTATCTCCTTTTTGTAGTTCCTATCACTCGACGAATTAATGTGACATTGCATGCTGTCATTGCTTCTGTTGGATTAGTCCTGATTACCGTGGTTGCGGCAATTAACTTGATATAGTTAAACCTGAGTGGTGTAGACTTGATTCTGAACTTTTATCTTAAGTGGGTTTGATTATATGGAAAATTTTGATG
>JAJDBH010000096.1 GCA_029261455.1 Nitrospinaceae bacterium | reverse complement strand
AGGCGCGCAATTTCTTATCAACATCACCAACGATGCCTGGTTCGGTAAAAGTGCGGCTTCCTATCAACACATCGCTATCGCATCATTAAGGGCAGTGGAAAACCGCGTCCCTATTGTGCGCGCGGCCAATACCGGCATCACTGGAATCATTCATGCGGATGGTTCCATCCACAAAGCAACGCAACTTTTTAAAGAAGCGGTGGTGTTGGATACCATTTCTCCACGGGCCGGGCATTCAACTTTTTATTCAACCGTGGGCGATGCCTTTGCCTTGCTCTGTTTGGCTATCACGATTGGCATGGGATTTTTAGCGCGGATAAAAATGAATACGTCGTGATTAAACAAGGCCGCAGTTCTCAACTTATAGTCAATTGAGGAATTGGTCCCTATATTTATTCACAAATCAACCCGATCTCTTTTTTTACCAAAGGAATCACACTTATTTTATGAATCCGTTCTTTACTCGTAAATATCTTCTGCCGCAAATTACCTCCGAATCCTGACCCTTAAATTCCTACTTTTATAAATCTCTATAATTGATTTTCTCTCGAGAATCTTAACTCGTCGACTTATTTTATCTTCAAATTCTTTTCTTGGTCTTCCCCTTGTAATGATATTTAAATCTTCAAGAACAAACTTAATAACATCATCTGATTTACAAGAGCTGTTTGGGCGTTTTTCAATAGCGCGAACAATTGCTATGTCAAGGTCTTGGGGTTTCATTTCCAAAGCGTCTTTGATGTTTTTTAATTTTGTGAAAGGCTCAAGGTCGGGGATGTGCATTTGTGTGCCACTTTTATCTTGGCTCTTTATATCCGGAATAGCACTGAATAGATCTTCTGAATTTTGGGTTGATTCACCCAGTTCCACCTTTCCATGTTCGGGTTTGTCGTTATCCTCAATAATATGATTATCATTCACTGCAACCTCTATCGGGTGAATTCCCTGGGATTCCAAGGTACGCCAAAGTTCTTTCATTGTTTCTTCTTGAAGGAAATTGAATTTGCTCTCCCGAATTCTATGGAAGGTCCAACCAGCGCGCTCTAATCTCCTTTGGCGTTCCATATCTTCTTCATGTTTTTCAGGGCCATGCCAATAGTCACCATCACACTCAACTGCAAGTTTTGATCGTTTTCCTTCAATCACAAGATCGATTCGCTTGCCTTCAACAGCAGGATATTGAGGAATCACTCGATAACCTTGGGTGGCTATAATTAGGGCAACATCTAACTCAAACCAACTATCGAATGGTTTTGGCGGACCTTCAATTTGACGGTTTGCTGTGCGGGCAAGCTCACGAAGGCTTTCAGCGTTTTCTCCCAAACCCTTTTGGATGTTGCTACGGGAGTTCAGGAAATGCTCCAGCAATTTTCTGCGAAAACACGCAGTTGATAATTCATCCAGAGTCGGAGTGTGAAACAGCCACATTTGGTCTTGGGCTCGACTAGAAGCAACATTGAATCTTTTTTGATGGTCCGCTCTAGTCAATGCAGAGATTATCTCATTTGGGGCAACTACCATGCTTAGAAAAATTACGTGCCTCTCATCACCTTGAAAACTATATGGGTCACCACATACAAGTCGGCGTTTTTTAAAAAGATCATTGGCATCAATGCCTTCGCCATCTATTTTTTCCAACAGCATGCTTTCAATTAAATTTGCCTGTGCCTTTCCTTGGAGAGTAATAACGCCCATTGTTTTATTGATATATTTTTCGTCTTTGCAGCATTTAATAATAGTGTTAACGATTGCCTCAGCTTCATTTCGGTTGATAATTTTGTCTCCACTGTGTTCTCTATACCCATGCATCACATGCTTAGCAATTAATGGCTCAAGCCTTTCTTCTGGATACTGTCGGAGCGGAATAAGAGGGGTGTCTCGATAGCATAGGTCGTTGCTAAATCGGATAATTTCGGGCATGCAACGAAAATGCTCTCGGAGAACAATTGGCGCGCTAAACCTTCTTCTAGCATGTCCAAACAGGCTATTCTCGGCATCAAAAGAATCTGCATGCTCAAAATCTCCTAGATGTTCTTGCATCAAAGAGCGTACGCTGTCTTTGTTGAGACCTACGACCTGCGGACTGATTTGTTGATCATCACCAACAATTATCATGCGTTTCGCTAAATAAAATAGAGGAATGGATTGCCATCCACATTGCGATGCCTCATCAACAATTATCAAGTCAAAGGCACCTGATTCAGGTTTGACAGTATCCCACACTCTATGCAACGGCATTATCCACGCAGGAATAGCATCTTTGGCTTTATTAAGATGCCTTTGGGCTTCCCGACGGTATTCGGGGGCATTTTTTCCCGTTCCCTTCCCAATTGACTTCATATTATCTTGCCAGCCTACTAGGCTCCGCCGAATAGACTCGTCCATTCTCTTAAAACAAAACTTCCACGAATATGTTGCGGCTAATTCAGCCGTGGCCTCATGAATTTCCTGATCAATTTGATTTAGGTTTCTCTCAATACTTTCTGGGTCAGCGTAATCTATAAAATCACTCAGCCAAGATTTTGCTCGGGACCAGTCCCAGGCATCCTTGATATTACATAACTGCTCATTCCAGCTTGGATCGCTGGGGTTAGACAATAAATTTTTTGCAAGAATAGGAGCATTGTGTTTGAGGCTTTCTAAGCCCTTGCTGGATCGAATTGCGTTTTCTGAATGGATAATCAATTCTTCAATTTTTAAAACTAATTTAGAATAAGAATCCGATTTGATGTTTTTAAACGCTGGTAGGATTTCTCTGCAAATAGGATGCGCATTGGGTTGGTTCATGAATTTTTGAATGCGAGTCATCCACTCTTTTAACTGACCCTTTTTTTCTGCCAGTTTTTTCTTCGCAACGAATCTTTGGCTGACATGAAGATATGTCTTTATTTCATCCTTATCATTCCAAGTGGGTTCTGGTAAACCCTGTATTTGTCGGCATTTTTCTTTAGCATTTTCTAGGAAAGTATAAATTCCAACAATACGAGTCAAAGCCTCTTGTAATTCTTCAAGATGTGCTGTCTGGATAAAAGGAGGGCCTTCAATAGGTTTAACTTTCCCTTCCCAAACCATCCAAGCATTATTAATTCGGTCAAGCACATCCAAATGTTTTTCGAGAAGCTCTAAGGGAATTTCCTTGTCACAAGTCATTCCATTTATTTTGACCTGCTCAATCAAATACTTCCTTTCCTTTACAATATTATCTTTAAAGATTCCCCAGCCTAATTTTCCTCCGCCCTGTAAATGCATTTTTAGCATTGTTGCATCGGCCAAAACCTTTTTTATTTCATAGCCATCGGGAATGCAAATGCTTTGATCGGAAATTTGGCTTGCTTTTGTTTGTAAGTTTTTCAAGTTTCTTGTGCTAATAGAAAGCATTTCCTTCCAAGGGGTATCATTGTCCGTTAGCATGTCGTAGATAGCATTTGGAATCCATGTCATTGGTCTATTCCGAATACTCTCGACTTCAGCTATTAGCCTTGAGAACGATTCGATTACTGATTGAATGCTCTCAACGTTGCTCTGAAAAAGAATTTCTTCAAGACTCCCGAAACTCTTTCCTTTGTCATTCGAGGCAAGTATTTTGAGTTCCTTATATTCAGCTATCATATTCTCGAAATCTGAAATGGTTGGTAAATCTTTACCTGGTTTCGGGACTACTTGCCTAATTTCTTTTCGCATGTTCTCTGGTATTGAAATAAGTTTAGATCGGATCGATAAAAGTACGTCAGAGGATATAGGAAGCTCATTTTCAAAATGAACCTTATCTTGAAACCATTTAAAACCATTGGACTGCTTTGTAGTTTGTAGGGCAATCTTTGCTGCAGAACCACTGTATGCCCCAAAAAATAAGTTATGGATGGTGGTTTCTCGCTCTCTCACAGACTTTAGCTTATATCTCTGTTCTTCTTTTCTTGAGCGAAGTTGGTGAATACTGCTTTCTAGTTCTTTTATTTTTTTGTCTGCATTATTCTCGTTCCATTTATATTGATTGTTTAAAATTGTATTTACGCTTGCCTTTAATGATTCTGTTTCTTCGGTTCCGTTTCCAAGCAAGCCAATGCATAATGGCCTGATTTGCTCTGGAAGTTTTTCGTTCAATACCTTTAATGCTCGTGGGGTTTGGGCGGTTATCAATATTTTTTTCCCGGTGGCTAAAAAGTGGCAAATTAAATTTGCGATGGTATGAGACTTTCCTGTCCCGGGAGGACCTTGTACCAAAACATTACTCATCGATTCTAGTCTTGATACGATCTCCTTTTGTTCTTCATTGTATGGTTTGGGGAAATATACAGGCTGAGGATTCCGTGTTTTCGACTCTACCCCTGTTTCGCTTTCAGGCTCAATATTAGACGAGCTGTTGGTAGATAAACTTCCCTCTGAGATGTCTAAAAATCCAAAAGGAATTTTGGATCCCTTTAAAATTTCTTTCTTAATTCCTTCAAGAATTAGATCAAGACCTTTTAAGGACCTTTTGCGCAATATCAAGGCGGGAGCATACTCAATAATTGGTTTTTCCAGAGGTTTTGAGTTGGTAGGCTCAAGAATTGATGCAATATATTCTCCGTTACCTTTTTCAGACAAGGTGTTGGTCAAGGCTGTCAAAATAGGATCTATGGTTGATCGCTCCCAAGGGTTTTGATCTGTGGACTCGAGTGCTGCTTCCGATGTGGATTTTGCTCCGTGGGGTTGATCGACCAATTCCAGCATATCAAGTTCTATTGATAATTGAGAGCCAGTAGCATTAGCTGAGATTGTGAATTTTCCAGCTTTTGAATCAAAAAATATATCAGCTTTTCCGGTTATTAGATGTCTTCGAACCGGCCCTCCAATGGATGGTTTCCAAGTTAATAAGCCTAACCCAATAATTAGTTCGTATTCTTCTCCCAGTTTTTGCTGCTGCTGGTGGATGGAAAATAATCTCGAGTAAATAATTTGGACCTCACGCCATTTTCGAAATAACCCCTCCCAAGGCAACCATTTGGTTTCGATATAGCAATTCCACTGTTCAGAGACATCAGGGAAGTCCTCGAGGCTTAATGTTTTCCTAGTGGTAATAAACTCCTCTTGTGTGGAATCATCTGGGGTCCAGTCGGGATTAGGGATCTGTTCTTCAACAACAATGAAGGATAGGAGGGTTGGAATATCTTCTATGTTACGGAGGGTATCTAGGTCCACCCAATTCCCGCAAACTCCCGGGGGACTTTCGAGTTTAGGCTCATTATATTTTTTTACTTCAAGCCAGATATCCTGATCAAAATCGTCATTTGGTCCCCATGCTTGGGTGAAGCAATATTTTGGATCTTTTGGGATTTCATGAAACCAAAGAACGCTTTCATAGTCCGCAACGTTTCTATCAATTTTCCGCCGCAACTGATTTAAATTACTGAGGTAATCAATTAATTGAATTCCGCGGTTTTTTGATAGCTCATTATCGGCATTCATTTTAGCCTGCTCCATTGCGCTTTCATAAAACCACCAGGCCGCGTTTGAAAGAGACAGCTAGTGTCCCGCGTGATTAGTCTTTTGGGTTAATTGCGAGCCTAATATTATGTAGTTGAATCCATTTACTATGGCTTTTATTTGGAACTGTCCTGTGAATTGACTTAATGAAAAAACCGCACGGGACACTAGTAGCTGTAGCCCAAAGGTAGGCAGCTAAAATTCATAAAGGTAAGAATTTCATTACCGCCTTTATTTTTATGATCATTTTATTATTTTTCTGAATAATACACTAATTTGATGTTTCGGAACCAGGAAATTGATGGGCTTGGCAAAATTTTGGGGCGATGGTGAAGTAACTTGCCTATCTAATTTTGCCTTTTTTATTCTTTGAAGGTGGAGTTGATTCACGGAAACTTTTACAATACCCGTCAGGAAGCGAAGATAGCTATTTTTGAATACATCGAAGTGTTTTACAATAGGCAACGCCGCCATTCATATCCCAACTTATAAAGGGGCAAATCCTTTGTGAAGGAGCCTGAAGGGGCAAGTCTTTCATTGGCTATAGATTGAGGGGTGTTCAACGGGTTTTTTTTAACCGCCCTTCCAAAAGCCTCATTTAAAGTTCGAAAGAGAATTCAACCTCGACTGCCTCGACCTGGAACTGGTCTTTTGAATTGAGTTGCACTTTTTCCGGCGCGTTGGATTCTTCCCCGTCACTAAAAAGCAGTTTGACCGACCGCAGAGTTTTATCGTGCTTCAACCGTTCCCAGATTTCACGGTGCTGCTCATGTGGCAGCACAACAATATTGGAAATATGCCAGTCTCCGTATTCTTCCAGCACCTGCGCACGGCCTACCGCATTTTCTGCATCGTATTTTAATTCCGGCTCCTCCGATGCATCCGAAAATCGCACGGTGCCCCCCGCCTGGGACAGTGGCTGTACTCCCCCAAGGGTGACTTCATGATCAAGGCACTTTAAACGTCCATCGAGGATGATCCTGTTTTCTACATGGCCAGCAGCAACTTCTGTGGACTGCCGGATGCGCTGCACTTCAAGACTCAATACGATGTTCATTACTTTTTCCCCAGTGAAGTGTTTAGGCTCTGCCTTGTGAATTTAATATTAATCACCTGTTTTCTGTTTTCCCAGTGCTCCCGGTAAAATGCGATACGCCAGGCGGCCGCTTTCGACCATGGGCATTCCAAGTGAGGTGCCGCATCCGTTACAATTAAGGGGAGGTAAGTCTTTTTTTCCTCCCGCACTTTTTAATCGCGCCAATTCTACCGGCTCGACAACCCGGTCGAGGTATATCCGGATCAGCTTGCCCGAACCGGATTTTTGGTAGCT
>JAJDBH010000095.1 GCA_029261455.1 Nitrospinaceae bacterium | reverse complement strand
CCACTGAAATAGAAGTGTTCATTTGGTCGAGAGTGGTTAAGGCTGCCCCGGCCGTGGTTAAATTCAAATCGGCAAGTCCGAGACTGGATGCAGTTACGGCGTTCAAATTCACCTGCTCATTCAAGTCAATCCGGCTGTCGGCGTTACTGTTAATACCGACCTGAATAAGAATATGATTGGCGTTGTTAACTGATGAAGACAATGAACCGTCCACCAGCCGTTGGCCGTTGAACTCAGTGGTGTTGGCGATACGGTCGATTTCTAACCGCAAAGCATCAAATTCCAATTGGATGGTTTGGCGTTCTGTGGACCCAACGGTTCCCGTTGCGGCCTGAGAAGCCAGTTCCCGGAGACGAATTAAAATTCCGGATTGTTCATTCAGGGCTCCCTCTGTAACGTTGATGAGAGAGATGCCGTCATTGGCGTTTCTTACCGCTTGCCGCAGTGCGCGAATATCGGATCTTAAAGCCTCGGAGATGGCTAGACCCGCAGCATCGTCAGCACCTCGGTTAATTCGGATCCCGGAGGAGATCCTTTCAACCGATGTTGCCAGGCGGTCGTTATTGATACCCAAAATCCTTTGGGCATTCAAAGACGGAATGTTGTTAAAAATTCTGATGGGCATGTTTATTATCCTCCTTGATAATTAGGGATGAAACTAACTCCCGTTTTCAGCATCCGTGCTGAAATTGAAAAAAACTGATACTTTTTTCTTAAAACTTTAAAGCTACGAAGTTTAGAGTTCCAATGCCAGTTCGACCAATCCCCTCCAGGAAAATCAAACTTTAGATTTACTAAACTCAAGATTTCTATCGGGATTTGGAAAAAATAGCTTTACAGTTTTTTTGCGAAAGGGTGAGGTCAAAGGAGTTATTTGATCAATCAACCAAGGTGGGAAACTCTGTAACTATATATTTTGTAGGGGGTTGGTTGTTTTTTTTGGTGAGGAGAAAAAAAATACGCCCTCCAAGTATTTGGAGGGCGCATAAACCATCCTGAAGGACGGTCGGAAGAGCTAGTTGGTGATATTCGAATCAGGACTCAGACAGTTTCGTCGAGGTGTTTCTGATTAAAGTCTGCGATACGCTGAGTCAGTTTTAAAAAATCTTCTCCAGGGATCTGCCGAACGACTTCTCCCGATTCACGATCCACAACACGAATGACGACTTCATGGGTTTCTTGATTGATCTCGTAATCCACTTTGTGATCTGTTGAGAAGCTTATTTGATCCAACACCGCAGTTTCAGTAAAGCCTGATTTTTCTTCATTCACTTCAAGATCCTTTGCGGGGCTGGACCCACTTTGGTAATGCTCCTTCGAAGGCTTTTGGCCCTGCCTGATAGGCACAGGGCTACTTAACTTGCCTGTAAAGGAGGAAATATCCAAGGACATTTGAACGACCTCCTGCTAGTTGAGCCTTTTTGAAAACCATAATAGAGCCTTGTTTTCAAAAAGGCTGTTAAAGAAACTATCCCAGGAGCTGTAATACCGATTGTGGGATCAAGTTTGCCTGACCTACCATTGCTGTTGAAGCTTGCACCAGAATCTGGTTTCGAGTAAGCAGAGCCACTTCTTCGGCGATGTCTGCATCACGTATAGCGGATTCTGCAGCTTGCAAGTTCTCAACAGAGATGGACAGGTTCGAAATAGTCCGAACAAGCCGGTTTTGCACTGCACCCACCTTACCTCGAGACTGGGTAACAATGGAAATCGCTGAGTTAATGGTATCCAATGCAGTGAGAGCCCCAGCAGCACTGGTTACGCTCAAAGAATCGACGCCAAGGGCAGATGCTGTAACTGCTGTCAAGTTGATCTGTTCATTCAGATTGATACGGCTGTCTACACCGCTATCAATACCTACTTGAATCAGAATCTGACTGGTAGAAGCTACCGATGAACCCAAAGAACCATCGACCAGTTTCTGTCCGTTAAATGCAGTGGTGTTGGCGATACGATCAATTTCCAATCGTAGAGCGTCAAACTCTAATTGAACGGTTTGTCGTTCTGTCGATCCTACTGTTCCGGTGGCTGCCTGAGAGGAAAGCTCTCTTAATCGGATCAGGATACTGGCTTGCTCGTTGAGCGCGCCTTCTGTAACGTTGATGAGTGAAATTCCATCGTTTGCATTTCGAACGGCCTGTCGTAGGGCTCGAATATCAGAACGTAAGGCTTCTGATATTGCAAGACCGGCTGCATCATCGGCACCTCTGTTGATCCGGATACCGGAAGAGATACGTTCTACTGATGTGGCAAGACGATCGTTGTTAATACCCAAAATTCTTTGGGCGTTAAGTGAGGGGATGTTATTAAAGATTCGAACTGGCATTGTAATCCTCCATGATTAGTTTTGCGGGTTACTGTTTTGGTCTCCGAACCAAAACAAGCCTCCAAGCTTTTAACCCATTAGCGAAAAATTCATTTTTTCACTATTACTCTTTTGTTACCTCCTGATTACTCGTTAATGATTTGCTGCTTACTCAGGATACAAACATGCTCAATGAGGCCTATCGGAAAAGGATAAGATTTCTTTAGAAAAAAATAGCGCAGGGGCGAAGGAAAGAATGCTGGGATGGTTCTGAAGTGCAAGGGGCAACCGGGCTTGAGTTGTCTAAGTCATTGAGAAATATTGATTATTTGTCTATATAACTCGTGCCCGGTCCTGGGTTTGGTGCAGAAAAACTATTAAAGAATACTCAATAAATTTTGACCTGATAAATTGGTTTGTCCGACCATGGATACCGAAGCCTCGGCAATAATCTGGTTTCGGGTTAGCAAGGCAAGTTCTTCTGCGATGTCTGCGTCGCGGATGGAGGAATCTGCTGCCGTCAGGGTTTCAATGGAAACTCCGACGTTGCCGAGTGCTTTAATAAAGCGGTTTTGTAGAGCACCGGTCCTCCCACGAGCAGAACTTAAAGATTCTAAACTGGCGTCGATTTGATCCAAAGCTGTTTGTGCGTCAGCAGATGTCGTGACGGATAAACTACTAATCCCTAATTGGGTGGAGTTACTGGCTGATAAATCCAGTTCGGTATTGAGATTGATTCGGCTGGAACTTTTACTATCGACTCCAATCTGTATAGAAGCCTGTCCAGAACTTTGAATTGCCTGAGCCAAAGACCCATCCAGCAGAGTTCTGCCGTTGAATTCAGTGGTTGCGGCGATTCGATCGATTTCTGCCACCAAAGAGGAAAACTCTAATTGGAGAGTCTGGCGTTCAAACTGCCCTATGGTTCCTGAAGCTCCTTGCGTGGCCAGTTCTTTAAGCCGGATGAGTGAGCCGGCTTGCTCATTCAAAGCACCTTCGATGACATTAATCATTGAAATTCCATCGTTGAGATTCCGCGATCCCTGCCTCAATGCCCGGACATCAGATCGGAGCGCTTCAGAAATAGCAAGGCTGGCTACATCATCTGAGCCTTTATTAACTCGGGTTCCCGATGCGACTCTCTCTATGGATTGACCAACCCGCTTGGTATTGATGTCTAAAAATCTTTGGGCTGTATTGGATGATGTGTTGGTGAGTATGCTGTTGGTAGACATGATATTATCCTTCCTTGAATGTTTTATCGCACAATTCGTTGTGCGTAAATAGTGAAGCGGTGTGCCCCTTCAATATTCTCTTTTATTTTTTATAATGTCAGTGATCACCCGAAGAAAATCTCTGGCCTGCTCATAAGAACCTGGCGCCGAATTTGCGGCGTGGTGATTCTCAATAGCGGTAGCTAGATGTCGGTTTATTTCTTGCAAGTGAGTTCTTAATGCTGCGGACCTTTGTTTTAAGCGGCTTATGATCCCTAAAGCATTTTCCAGAACCATTAACCCCTTCAATCCCTTTTGGGAGGAATTGACTGATAACTCACCCAGCCCCAGAGTTTTTGAGGTAATGGGGGGGATATTCAAGCTAGTGTTAAGATTGATGCGGTTTTCAGGAGAACCGTTTGCCCCGACAATCAGAAAAGAATGCGAGTCGGCTTTCACCGAAGCGGATATCGAACCATCGAGAAGCTTCTGCCCTTTATGTGTAAAGGTTTCTGCTGCTTGATCCAATTCTCTTAACTTCAGAGAGATTTTGATTTCCAAATCGGATTTTTGTGGATTGTCCAAATTGGATGCCAAACCGGGGGAAACCCATTGCTTGACTTGCGACAAAACAGCTTCAATTTCACCGTACCCATTTTCCACAACCGAGATCAATTCCATACCCAATAGAACATTGTGAATGGCCTGATCTAGATTTTTAGGGTCGGTTTCCTGATTGGTGAACTTTTGAAACTCTAATCCGGAAACCTCCAGGTTAGACTCAATTTCTTCATTTTTGCATGCAAAATTGGCGATGACTTTCTGATTCATGACAGACTCCTAACAGTTGATGGATTAAATCGGTGAATAAATCGATTAAGCCAGTAACTGTAAAATTGACTGTGGAATCAGGTTTGCCTGACCAACCATTGCGGTAGAAGATTGTACAAGAATCTGGTTTCGGGTCAGAGTTGCGATTTCTTCAGCGATATCAGCATCCCGAATAGCGGACTCAGCAGCTTGTAGATTTTCAATTGAAACAGAGATATTTCCTACAGCTCTGGTCAACCTGTTTTGCACCGCACCAACTTTACCACGACCCTGTGTAACCGTAGAGATAGCAGAGTTAATGGTGTCGAGTGTGGTTAATGCATTTGCTGCACTAGTAACTGAAAGATTTTCGATTCCTAAGCTTGTGGAAGTGACCGCGTCTAGGGCGATCTCTGTATTCAGGTTAATCCGACTGTTAGCACCACTGTCAATACCAACCTGAATGAGAACCTGACTTGAAGACGCTGTACCGGAAGACAGAGAGCCATCTACCAGTCCTTGCCCATTAAACTGTGTGGTGAATGCAATACGGTCGATTTCATTTCGTAGAGAGGTAAACTCTAGCTGGATGGTCGCACGTTCTGTGGAACCTACAGTACCGGTTGCGGCCTGAGAAGCCAGTTCCCGGAGTCGAATCAGGATGCTCGATTGTTCATTGAGCGCACCTTCAGCAACGTTGATGAGTGAAATACCATCGTTTGCGTTTCGAACTGCTTGGCGCAATCCGCGGATATCAGAACGTAGAGCTTCAGAAATAGCCAGGCCGGCTGCGTCATCCGCACCACGGTTGATCCTGATTCCTGAAGAGATTCGCTCTACTGATGTCGCAAGACGATCGTTGTTGGTACCCAGAATTCTTTGGGCATTAAGCGAAGCTATGTTGTTGAAAATTCGTACTGGCATTTCCTAATCCTCCACCATGAGTTGGAATTGATTTTGCTGCTATAAATTATTTCTAAACGTTTACTGCTGCCCCTGAAGAGTCTTTATTTTGGGTGGCACATCCTCAGTTCTCCACCATTGCCCCTGAAGAGTTTTTTTTAGTGGTTCTCTTCAGCTTTCCACCTTTATTTTCAAACCCGTAAAGAAAAAAACAAGGTTTGAATGACTCGCTTCATTGCCCGCCATTGCTTTGGGACAATTCTGCTTAATTGGGTTATCGGTGAGAATACTTAGAACTTTAATAAAAAACTAAAAAAACTATAAATTTTCTTCACGCCAGTTTTTTTGTGGAATATCAATGTTTAAGGAGGCAATCTCGGGATGGGAGTTTAGGTATTCGATAGCTGTTTGCAGATTCAGGGGTGAATCAGAAGAATGAGGAAGGTTTTTAAAAAGTTCTTCTATTAGAAGAAAATCTGGTTCCGTATCAACGGTCAGTCGAAAGTTACAACCTTTTAAATAATCTGGAGCGTTAACGCGTTTGATTTTGAAATCAGAAGGATGGTCATGAAACCAAGTGGTAACGTGCTCGCGATAGATAGAATTTTTAGCCAGTTCGCCGATCTTTTGCAAAGTTTCAAACCGAATAACTTCGCAGGAGCTACCCAAAGGTACAGGGTCGTGAGGGAGGGTATAATCGGCTTTATCTGAAAGATGAGCCTGAATGAGTGAGCTTAAGAGGGGTATATCAATAAGAGGGTTGTCGCCGCAAACCCGAACCACCTGTTCTGTGTGGACGCTCTCACCTGCTTTTATGAAACGGCCCAGAACATCGTCTTCTGATCCCTGAAAGACAGGGATTTGGAGCCGTTGAGCAAGCTCAACCAGTGGGACTTCTGATTTTTTTTCAGGAATTGCCAGGAGGATGAGAGCAATTTCCGGCACCTGTTTTAAACGAATAATGATATGCTCCAGCAGGGG
>JAJDBH010000094.1 GCA_029261455.1 Nitrospinaceae bacterium | reverse complement strand
GGAGTTTTTGGTGTCATGACCCTTTTCGGAAAAGGTTTTTCCGGAGCAACCTTTCAAGGCAAGCCGGCCTCCACGTTTATAGGGTATTTTTTGTTTGGCGCTACCTTCGCGTTAGGATGGACTCCCTGTGTCGGACCCATCTTGTCCAGCATTCTCATGCTGGCGGCTTCAGAAAAAACCGTTACACAGGGAATGCTCCTACTTTTCTTTTATGCAGTGGGGCTAGGGCTTCCTCTCATCGCTGTCGCCACAGTATGTGGCAACTTGCCCAAAGACGGTATGTTCTGGACCCTCCTACGCGGTAAAGGGTGGGATCTTAGCATAGGCGGAAAAACTTTTTTTCTACATACCACTAACCTGTTCAGTGGCATCCTGTTGATCGCGCTGGGCATCGTTCTCGCAACAGGCTATATGACTTATATTAATAGCCTAATCCCCATAGAAGTTCAGCTTTGGTTCAGCCAATTCGAGGAAACTGTTTTACACTGGTTCCAATAGGTAAGATAAGTCGTTGAATACGTGAATCGATATTTGCTAGAATAAAGGCTGGTAGATGATGGTTTCACTTAGGAAAATTATGCACTGGATCTCTAAAATTCTCATCGTGTTGTTGCTGGCTCTTCCGGCCTGTTCGGGTGTGGACTCCGTCACCAAAAAACGCTGGAGCAATTCCGAAAACACCATCTCCATCGTGGACATGACATCGAAAGATTTTCGCCTCATGGATGCCGGCTCCAAACTGCAAGGAGCCATAGAAGAAACCCTTGAAATGACCGGCTATATTCTGGCCGGGAAAAATGCCCGCTACCATTTAAAATATAAAATCATAGAATTTGATGAAGGCAATCGGATGGCTCGAATAGCAACCATGGGCATGGCCGATTCCGCAAAAGCTCAACTTCGCGTCAAAGCCGCCCTTTACGATAACGGAAATATGGTCGGTGCATGGGAAGTTGACTCCTGGGTATCAGGAGGAATCACCGGCGGCTCCGAAGATAACCTTTATGATTTCGCCGCAAAAGAAATCGCTGACCACCTGAGAGGCGATTTTTAAGCAGTACTCTTCCCCCTATACATCCTTAGCGCAACGAAACCCGATGAAGTTCAGCTTTTCTTCGGGGCCCATCCAATTGCGAAACCATACAGGTGAAAACTTTATAGTGAGATGGGACTGAAGCAATCCCCCACGAAGAATTTTATATTCCCCTTCTCGTCCCACAGGAGTGAAATCATCGGTCATCCACTCCCAAACATTATGGCCCATGCCATAAACCCCATAAGGGCTTACCCAGTCTGGTCTTTTGTCTATCGGTTCCGGCATAAAACCTGAAAATCCATTATTGGGGTGATCGATATAAATTTTCCAGGGCCATTTGCGTCCATCCGTACCCCGCGCCGCTTTCTCCCATTCTATTTCGGTGGGCAAACGTTTGCCTTCTGCCTGACAATAAGATTCTGCCTCGGCATAGTTCACCGATGCCACCGGCCAACGGGCTCTTTTGGGATGGAAAGAATGTTCCGGTCTGAATTTTTTATAGTCTTCGTGGCTCACTTCATACCGGTCTATCAAATAAAAATTGGACTGCTCCGGTTTTCCTACTTTATTTTCGGAGGTATCCCCCATGATAAATTCCCCCGCCGGGATATAGACCATCTCTTCAGGCACAACGACTCCTGCAGGAACGTCCACCTCAATCTGCTTTACACTGTAAGAATCGCAAGAGGACAGGAAAATCAAAAGAAGAAAAAGACGGATCATACTGGGAACCTTTGCGTAACTAGCTATTGCGAAAAACCAACTGTGACGATTTAAGCAATCTCTCTAGTCTATCGGGAAAATTGGGCAAGGACCCATCAAGCCGAGACAACCATTTTCTCGCCAGAAATAGTTATTGCTAGCTGGCCCCACGCCGAGTGGGAGGCCGTTCATCGAAAAAATGAAACACTTCACCGCCATTGATCGGCAGAGGTTTTTTGTCGAAGTCCAAGGGGTGATCGACACCAGGCTGGATGGTGCCATCTACCGAATAAGGACCGTTACTTGCCCAGTAATTGCGTTTTTGGGAATCGAGAAACTTGATGCTGGTGATGTATTTGATATTTTTATATCCGTACTTGAAAGGCATGATCAGCCTAAGCGGGAACCCATGATCCCGACTTAACGGCTGACCGTCCATACGCAGGACAAAGAGGACACGGGGCTGGAGCAACTCTTCCAGCGCAAAACTTTCGTAGTAGGAATCGGCAGACTGGATATAAACAAACTTCGCAGACGGGTCAGGTTGAACCTGTTTCAGCAATTCTTCAAACCGAAACCCTTCCCACCTGGCTTTCGCAGACCAGCATTCAACGCACTTAAGCCGTGAAACCTGGGAGTGCATTTTTAATCCGAACAAATCCTCATAAGCCAGGCCGATAGGGTTTTTAACCATTCCCCCTATCGCCAATCCCCAGTTTTGCATATCCACTCCGAGAAAGGGATTTGCACTGCGAATATGAAAACCGGGAGTGTCCCGGTTCTGGACGTACTGTTTGGGAATATTTTTGTCGTTACGGAAGTCGTCAGCCCAGCCGATTTTTTTTGGCACCAACGCCGACAAGGTAGTCAGAGAAAATATTTTCAGAAAATTTCTGCGATCAAATTTAAAAGGGTCCATACTTTTCCCTTTATCAGCGCAACCCTAAAACGTCCTGCATATCATAAACGCCGTTGGGCTGATCTAAAATCCATTGAGCCGCACGAATAGAACCTCGGGCAAAAGTTTCCCGACTCTGAGCGCGGTGGAACACTTCAAAATTTTCGCCCATACCGCCGAACAAAACACGATGCTCACCGATGATGTCTCCCGCCCGTAAAGTGTGAATGCCAATTTCCTTCGGGGTACGCACAGCAATGCCTTTTCTTCCATAGACACCCACCTCTTCGAGATCTCTTCCCAGAGAGTCAGCAACGATTTCTGAAATACGCACAGCGGTGCCGCTTGGCGCATCCTTTTTAAACTTATGGTGCGCTTCAACGATTTCCACATCATAAGCATCGCCCAAGACTTTTGCCGCATCTGCAACCAGTTTGAACAACACGTTAACGCCGATACTCATATTTGGAGCCACCACGCAGGGAATTTTTTTGCCGATCTGCTCGATTTCCGCACGTTGTTCCGGGGAAAACCCAGTCGTTCCCACAACCACAGATTTCCCTGTATTCAATGCTGCATTAAGAGTAAAAATACTGGAAGCCGGAGTGGTGAAATCAATAGCTACATCACAGGTTTCAAAAGCTTTAGCGGGGTCATCCATCACCTGGACTCCCTTATTCCCGACCCCTGCTACTTCACCAATATCTTTACCGATATCTTCGCTACCCGCACGTTCAGTTCCACCACCCAAGTCCACACCTTCGGTGTCTTCAATGCACTCGGCAATGGTTTTCCCCATACGCCCGGCAATGCCAATCACAAGAATCTTCGTCAATGTTCTTCCTCAGTATTGTATTTTTAAATTTCGAGTCCCACCCTCAGTGGAAACACTACACCAAATCGTAGGATTTCAGCACAGCCTTCAATTTAGACAGGTTTTCTTCAGAAGGTGCGCATAGCGGAGCCCGGAACTCATTTTCGATCCGACTCATGAGTGCCAAGGCCGCTTTAACTGGAATAGGATTGGTCTCGATGAACAAGATATCGTTCAACTTCAACAATTCATAGTGCAGTTCTTTTGCTTTATCTACATCCCCTTCCCGGGCAGCTCGGCACATTTTGGCACACTTGTCTGGAACCAGGTTGGCCGTCACTGAGATTGCCCCCTTGCCACCTATTGCAAGAATCGGCCATGTCAACGCGTCCTCACCCGATATCACTTCAAAGTCCGGCCCGCAGGAATCAATGATCTCGCTGACTTGAACCAAAGAGCCGGAAGCTTCTTTTATTCCAACAATATTCCTAACGGAACTCAAACGCGCTACGGTGCTCGACACCATATTGATGGAGGTGCGGCTGGGAACATTATAAAGAATGATGGGTAGATCCGTCTCTTTCGCCACCGCCGAAAAATGCTGGAACAATCCCTCTTGAGTCGGTTTGTTGTAATAAGGCGTGATCAACAACGCTCCATCCGCGCCAATTTTCTGAGCGCGTTGGGTTAACTCTATCGCCTCCTGAGTGGCATTCGACCCGGTACCTGCCAGAACAGGAATCCGTCCTTTACAGGTTTCAACAGCGATACGAATCACCTCTTCATGCTCAGCATGATTTAAAGTGGCCGACTCGCCAGTGGTGCCACAAGGCACAATTCCGTTGGTTCCATTTTCTATATGAAACTCAATCAATCCACGCAGAGCCGAGGCATCTACTTTTCCGTTGCTGAACGGAGTAACTATGGCAACAAACGATCCTTCAAACATGGGAACCAGAAATAGAGGTTAATATTCTACAAGCGTACCTTCAAAAGCTATGCGAGCAGGCCCTTCCAAATAGACCCCCGAATCAGCCTTACCATTGGTCACTTCAAAATCCACTTTCAAAATATCTCCGCCCTCCGTTTCAACTGCAACGGGAGGCTGAACCATTTTTTTATAAAAAGATAACAAGGCCGATGCAACTACTCCCGTTCCGCAGGCCAGAGTTTCGTTTTCCACTCCGCGCTCGTAAGTGCGAATTTTTAGCGCACGGTCACCCGTTTTTTCAACAAAGTCCACATTGGTTCCGGCTGGGGCAAATGCCTCGTGAAAACGGACACCATGACCAACTTCTTTCACATTCACCTCTTCAACATTATCAGAGTAAATGATGGCGTGCGGAACACCGGTGTTTAGACTGTCTACCAGATATTGCGTTCCATTCAAAGAAACTGCAATATCCTGCCGTAAGTCTTCAGGCGCAGTGAGTTTGACTTTCACAGTAGCATCATTGACTTCTGCGCCAACGATTCCTGCCAGTGTCTCTAAAGTCATTTTGGCGGGAGCAATTTTCTTCTCTACCGCATAACGGGCCACACAGCGGCCACCATTGCCACACATCTCGGCAGAGGACCCATCTTCGTTGAAAAAATCCCATTTAATATCAGCCTGGTCCGAGTTCTCAACAAAGATCACCCCATCCGCACCGATAGACATCTTGCGGTCACACACGCGCCGAACGAAATCGCGCTTTTTGTCATCATCCAGTACCGGCACCCGGTTATCGATGATGATGAAATCGTTACCACTACCACTCATTTTAGTGAACTGAATTGCCATATCCAAACCTGCCTATTAAATATTGTGTTCTTTGTAAGATGCTGAATAACCCCTGAAGGATGCAAACTCCATTTGACTGAAGATGTTGAAAAACATTCGTTTCAGGTGAGCCAAGCGATTTTAACACACCCCCCGGCGAGTCGCCAGCCCACCCGAATTTATACCAACACACAGTAACTCAACCTGGTTAATAGATAGGCTTCCAAGACCCTAGGTTTAAAGGGACTCGAAATGGGATTTTACCTGATTCGTTTTGGAGTGTGAATAGCCCTCAATAAATATCAGCATTAATCACCTTTTTTAAACAGTTGCCCCTCACTTCCAGCACAAAGTATTCCCTTTTCGGATATTCCCTAAATCACCACAGAACCATATTATCCCCAAATATCATACATTTATCCCTTGACGCATATTCGTCATGACTATAATATTCGGATATTCAACAAATATTATGGAATACGGAATTTATATGGGGCTCCGTCACTGCTCGCCCTGAATTTCCTGCTTTCCCTAACCACCGGAGGTCCGAATATGGAACAGCAACGAATACTATTGATTAACTTTGGAACCGAACTCGCCAGATTAGCAACAGACATACTCGAAGAGAACAACTTTGAAGTTCGAAGTGTAGAAAGTCCTGAGAAAATGAACACGACATCCCAAAAAAATTTTCTGCGCAATCCTGGTCGATTGTTCAAGCTGCAATCATTCCTATAAACCGCAAATTGTTCCCCTAAAAAAAAGTACTGACACACCTCTAATCGCAGTTGTTGATCATGCCTGTACAAGAAAAGCCGAGCTTTTCTTACACGGGGCTGATGACTACATCACAACACCCCTCATCCCGGAAGAACTTTTAGTAAGAATCAAGTCTCAAGCCTTGATCCATTTTTGCGATCAACAAAACCAGCAAGACAACTCTGTCGAGTTAATAAACAAACTTCTGTTCGATAACTTATCGACAGATAGCACTTCCGACGACGAGACATTGATCAAAAAAGCCTGCCACTATTTATCAGATGATCTCACCACTCACACCAGCCTCAACAAATTATCCCGCCTTTTGAATACAAACCGTAACAACCTCTCGCGCTTGTTTAAAAACAAATTCGGGATGGGAGCATTCTCATGGATCAGGGAGCAGCGAATGATGAAGGCGGCCAATCTTTTAGCATTCACAAATATGACCGTCACTAATATCTGCCATGAAGTGGGTTATGAAGATTCCAATAACTTTTCCACCTCATTTAAGAAGTTTTTTGGTGTGCCTCCCAAGCAATACAGAAAAAAAATGACGGGATCAAAGAGATGTGTGACGGGACCAAAGGTAAGCCGGAAGTAATTCCAATATCCTTTCTTCCGTGATCACAACTTTACTAACCCTTTTATTATTTCCAAGTTCATGGAGAACAAAGCAATGGCAACTAAAAGTTTCAAAGTGAAAAAGTTTTTATCGCTGACACTTGCATTCGCTGTCCTCATGGGGCTCGTTTCAATCCGCTCAGCACATGCGCAGGACTGTCGTCAGCTACAAAGCGTGATCGACTCAGCCGATCCGTTCCGTAACACCGGCATGGCCGGCCACATAAACAAGCATATCTTTGCGGCACAGGCACCTCATCTCGTCAACAACAGCGCACTGAATGCCACTATGTACCGAACTATTCCTAACTGGAATAGTCTGTGGGGAACATACCAAAATGCGAACATTTTAAACCCTCCACAGTGCCCAGCCCTTGGAGCAGTTAATCCTTTTCATGACGACATAGCCCCTAATGCTTTACCAGCAAGAGGGCAGGTTAATGGACATGACTGTACTGCTGTCGATGGAAATAATCATACTCAGTGCACAACCCTTGCCAATCAGTTTGCACCCAGTAATTACCGATTCGTTTTCGCCTGGAGAGGAGGGCAATGGATCATTCTGACCGCATACCCGCGACCCTAAGGTGCGTCACGCGATCAAAGATGAACAAAAAATATTTCTGATCACTGTTATTCGGCAGTCACAAGTTTATTAAAAAATAATCACTAAAAATTCAAGGAGAATTTCAAAATGGCTACTCAAAAAATTAAATTAAATTTTATCAACAAATCCAAAGACACCAACAACAGTTCAGTCGTAGTTTTCCAAAAAAATATCGCCGAGAGCTTTGACGAGATTGCCGTTGCGTGGAAGATCATTGAAAACTGCGGCCGTCTGGACAATCACCCGTTTACATTTTCATTAGACTTTAAAGTCAGCTGTGAAGATTCATATGGCAATTTCACCCCAGCCAAGGTGGCCTATAACGGCCAGTCCTATGAAATGGTCAAGGACTCTTCAGGTCATATCCTGAAACTTTCCGACATCCCCGCCACCAACCCGAATGAAGTGGAAATCAGAAACAGCATGGAGACCGGGGCAATCAATGGAGACATCATAAGAGACGGAAGAATCATCTCTACAAAAACCAATATAGCCCCTGGGCAAAAAGCTGTGTTTCAGTTTCAGCCTACGATCTGGATCGGAACAATTTCACAAGTTGAAGAAGGTGAAGTCATGAATTCAGCAATCATTCAGACTGTTAACCGAGAACTTCCCCTCTATGGCATCAGCAGTGCCGACATCGTCATGACAGGCGGTGGTCCGGGCAAAGACTCTACGCCTTTTGTGTTTAACCTTGAAAATGTCAACAAATAAGCAACTGCAGACAGGTTGACAGGTCTCGCCCTGCCTTCCTGAGCAGCAGTGTTTTTATTTCGTAATTAAAACTTTATCAATAATTTTTTTAAACTTTCAAGTTCAAGGAGAACTTAATCATGGCTACTCAAAAGATTAAATTAAATTTCATCAACCGATCCAAAGACACCAACAACAGCTCCGTCGTTGTCTTCCAAAAAAATGTTGCAGAGAGTTTTGACGAACTGGCAGTTGCGTGGCGGGTCATTGAAAACTGTGGACGTCTGGACAACCACCCGTTCACCTTTTCATTAGACTTTAAAGTCAGCGCAGCAGATTCATATGGCAATTTCACTCCCGCAAAGGTCGCTTATAACGGGCAGTCCTATGAAATGGTCAAGGATGCATCAGGAAATGTCCTGAAGCTTTCTGATAAACCCGCCACCAACCCGAATGAAGTGGAAATTAGAAACAGCATGGAAACCGGGGCCGTGGACGGAAATATTATCAGAGACGGAAAAGTTATCGCCTCTAAAACCACCATTGCGCCCGGACAAAAAGCAGTTTTTCAATTTCAGCCCACGATCTGGATCGGAGCAGTTTCGCAAATCGTAGAAGGTGATGTGATGAACTCAGCAATCATCCAGACGGTTAACCGAGAGCTACCCCTCTATGGTATCAGCAGTGCCGACATTGTCATGACAGGCGGCGGGCCGGACAAGTCTTCTACACCATTTGTATTTAATCTGGAAAATATTAACAAGGCCAGATAAGCAGCTTCACATGGGTGGGCAGGCATCGCCCTGCCCGCCTCAACTTCAACTCAATATTAAGACGGTTTTGGGGTGCAAGTCCTGGCAATTAATGCGACCCATCCTCGCCACAAGCACCCAGGCACTGCGCCCCAAAACTTATAACTGGGGAAACAAATGGAACAATTATTCTTACAGAACCCAATTAACCAATATTGGATGACTAAATTTTTTTCTCAAAGGCTGGCCTAAGCCAGCTTTACTGGGAAAGCAATTAAGCAAAAATAAATCCCGATGTAGAGGGGGCACCCACCTGGTACAAGTGCCTTGATGAACAAGCTGTTTACATTCCCCCCAAAATGCAAACCGCAAATTCAAAGAGTCGCCTAACGCATAATATTTAAGCCTGCTGGTTCCCTGCAAATCACTCAGATTTTCTATATGCCTCTTCTACTTCGTCATCTTATTAGAAAGGAGAACTTAATAATGGCTGTTAAAAAAACCAAACTGAACTTCATCAAAAAATCTAACGATAACAATGAAAGTACAATCGTGATTTTTCAAAAAAACGTTGCGGAAAGTTTTGATGAAACTGCCGTTGCCTGGACTGTCATTAAAAACCCCAAACAACTGATCAATTATTCATTTCTCTATCCTGCACATTTCAAGGTGCAAGCTTCAGACCCAGATGGAAACCCCACCAGTGCCATGACAGCCTGTGAGGGACAGTCTTTTGAAATGGCCACTGACAAATCAGAAAACATCTTGAAGCTTTCCAGCACACCGTCAATCAGTAAAAAAGGCGTAGAAATTAAAAATAGCCTGGAAGCCGGGGCCATAAATGGGTATGCCCTCAGAGATGAAAAGGTTCTTGCTGCTAAAAATGGTATTGCTCCCGGGCAAAAAGCTGTTTTTCAGTTTCCACCCACGATCTGGGTGGGAGCGGTATCACAAGTTGAAGAAGGTGACGTTATGAAATCAGCCGTCATCCAAACCATTAACAAAGAGCTTCCTCTGGAGAATCTTAGCAGCGCTGACATTGTCATGACAGGAGGTGGCCCAGGCGCGACTTCCACTCCTGTCACTTTTAACCTGGAAAATCAGAAGAAATAAGTTTTTATCAGATGGATAGGCTTCGGCCTTCCGTCCTTACTTATTTTTTGGCATGCCTCTGCGAAGCATAGGATGTTCTTCCTCCTTAGTCTCGTGCTTTGCAGGGGTAATGCTAAAAATAACCATCAATACCACTCGAAGAAAAATTTCGGATACCTTTGCATAAGTTAATATAGCGGAGAAGCGAGATGCTTCGACAAGCTCAGCATGACAATAAAAGGCCTTCTTGTCATTCTGAGGAATAACGTGGCGAAGAATCTCGGGGTAATACAAAGGTCTCTTGTCAGGGGGGGGGTTGGCAAAACCTTCTCAAGCCGAGATAACTATTTGTCAGCAAAACGAGTTATTGCCAGTTGGCCCCACGCCGAGTGGGGGTTAGACTTTCCAGTTTTTTGCGGTGCTGAGCTTTAGCAATGCTGGGAGGAAGGTGATGGAAGCGATGAGGCAATTGAACACGCCCAGAGTCAGCACCATACCCAGGCTGAATACGCCATAATGATTGGCCACCATCATGCTGCCGAACCCTATCATGGTGGTGAGGGAACTGAGGAGAACCGCTTGACCTGTACTTTTCCCTAATACACTGGCATTTTTATCTTCCTCCTCACGGTAGCGATGGGTGATATGAATGCCATTGACCACGCCGATGCCAAGAATGAGCGGCAGGATGACTAGGTTCGCCATGTTTAGCTTTAGTCCGATCAGTTCCATAATACCTACCGTCCAAACAGACCCCACCAGCACTGGAAGCAAAACGAAAAAAACGGTGCGCAAATTTCGGAAAAGAAAAAACACATAAATAATAATTGCGGTCATTGCATAGAGTCCGCCGTTGACATAACCTTCGGTCATCATCCGAGTAGATTCAAACATATTCACTGCTGTGCCAGTGACATTGGGGTCCACCGACCTGAGATCCATTAAATATTTTTGCCGTTCATCCAGATCCCAAACATCCACACTGGGGTATATATGCGCCACATATTTGCCTTTTTGCGAGATATAACGTTTTCTCAGGGTTTCGGGGATTTCTTCCAGCTTCACCAGTTTCACATCGGCATTGGCTTTAAGTTCTTCCATAAGGTTGCGATAATCCGCGAACAATAATTGGGAAAAATTTCGCAATCTTTTTTCTGCCAGGTCGGGTTCCATCTTCTGGCTTTGTTCCCTAAAATTCCTAACTCGGTTTCCTGCCACCTGAACAGGGTCGAGTTCACCCCCTTTCCGGCCTTGCAGTTTGAACTGAATGCCTTTGAGAGTTTTGTTCAACGCTTTCCAGGAAAAGTCGACATCTTCCGGTTCCACGTCCAAATCCTTTAAAAGCGGCGCGAGGTTTTCCCTAATTATTTGCGCGTTTTCTTCCTGATTCTTCGGTATCACTGCCGAGATGCTTTCAACCCGGGCCACGGTGGGCAAGGCTTTGAGTTGTCGTTCTTTTTCCTGAATCTCTTCCAAAGAATCCGCCAGCATGGCTGCAGACCAAGCGGACCGCCCTGCACTTTCAAGAATTTTCATTTCATATTGAACCGCCTCAGTGCCCTTAGCCTGTAAATTGAGCAGGTTGTAGTCAAAGCGCAGGTCTTTCAATGATAGGGAAGCGATGAGAACCAGAACGGTACACACTCCAATGATGAGGTAATAATGATCGAACAGTTTGTCGACCCACCCTCTTTGTGTGGCAGTCGCGGATTTTGTTTGCGTGTAACTCGGCTTACGCCATTTTTCTTCCAGCGTCACCAGAGCGGGAAGAACGAGAAGCATGGCAACCATGCAGAAAAGAATGCCCCATCCAGCAATCCACCCTAACTCCACAATACCGATGAAGTCGGTGAGCACCATGGCACCAAAGGCTATGGCCGTGGTGATGGCACCGGCAAAATTCCCCTTCCCTGTTCCCTGTAGAGTTTTTTGCAAAGCAGGAAGAATTTCGTTGCCTTGCTGGCGTTCTTCTTTAAAACGTCCGAGAATATGGATTCCAAAATCTATGCCCAACCCAATCAGTATCGTGGTGAACACAACGGAAAGAATATTCAAGTGACCGATGGTCAGAGTGGTGAATCCCATGGTCCAACTCAAACCCAGCAGAAGGCAGAACACAGCCAGAAGCGGTTTGACCACTCCCTGATAGGCAATGATGAAAAGCAGAGCAACCCCAATTAAAGCAATTTTGGATGCAGTTTCGACATCGGACTGAGTGGTCACCATTTCATCGCTCGATATCACATCTTCTCCGGTGAGACCGACCGTTACCTTAGGAAAGTCTTTACGAGTTTCGGTTATAACTTGGCGGGCCTGCTCCACGGCGTCTTTGTAACCCGTGAAACTGGTTTCGTCATCGTTGGGGACTATCAGAACAAAAAGTAGCTCTCCATTTTTAGAGACCATATACCCTTGTTCGCGTAGAGATTCGTCACCACCCTTAAACAAAGCCTGCCAGGGAGAGCGATAACTGGTTTCACCTGTCAGAAAGCGGGTCATTTCCTCCAGAAGTCGAATCAGCAGGGTGAGGTCGGCTTCATCTTCGCTTTTTTCTTCGTCTTCTTCCCCCCCTAAAAAGTCCGTCAACAGTGAGTCGACCATGCCCGAGCTGATTTCAGCATTGATGCTGGATAAAAGCGGGTGGAGTCCGGGTGCGACATTCACCGACTCCAGAAAATCTTGATGGTCTTCCAGCTTGCGGGTCAGTGTTGCTAATTCATCCTGATCAAGATAAAGCAGGAACCGCGAGCGGAAGTAACTGGTATCGATTTTATAAACAACTTTGGAGAATAGATGGGGTTGGGCTTGCAGTTTTTTTTCCAGCGCTTCGGCAAAACCGGCCATGTCCGCAGGATTTTCTCCTTCGACCACGACAACCATACCGCTCAGGTCTTCAAATTGCGCTCGGTAATTCTTATAGAGTTTGACATAAGGCAGACCCTTGGCGACAAGATCGCCCCGACCTGTTTTAAAGGTAAGTTGTTGCGCGGTCACCCACAAAGAGAGGATGGCTAAAGTCAGGGATGCGGCAATGACAAGAAGGGAATGCCGATAGGCAACACGTTCAATGGCCGACAAGAAACGGCTGAGCAAGCCATTAGCAGAGAGGGATGTCATGGGAGCTTTACAATTCGAACCGGCGAACCGCCGGTGGCCAGTGGGCAATTACTGGGGGGGTTGCGCAAGCTAAAGATTATCTCGGCCTGCGGAGGTTTCTGCCCTTTAAAAGCGCATGCCCAAGGTGAAGACGTGAGCATTGAGTCCAATATTAGGGCGTTGAATTCCGGCATTTGAAACATGAAAGAGTCGGTAGTTAATGGAATAGGCTCCCTTTTTCCTGAAGTATTCCAATCCAGCTCCGGCATGAAGCAGGAATTGGAACTCACTGCCTAACTCTCTCTTGGCAACATCTTTCCAGTTGGTCATGGAAAAGCCCGCCCCAAGGAGAATGTTCGGAGCCCACCTTCTTTTAGGGCTGAGAAATTTATACTGAGCCATCACAGGAGACCACCCGACTAGGAACTTGTTGTCGACGTCAGAAAAAGCGAGCCCAGCTTCCATATGATAGAACAATGCCCCTTGATACCAGGAGTCACCACCTATCACTCCTGTCAAATTACGTTGCCAGTTCGGGAAAAAGAATGCAAACCCCAAGTCCGAACGATTTGGTCCAGGAGGGAGATCCATGGTCCAGCCCCAGCCCAGTTGGCCACCAAAATCGGAACTTCCTTTTTCAAACCTTTGTGAAAAGTTCTCGGCTCCCGCAGTCGCCACATTGAACATCATGAAAATTGCAAGAACAGCCCCAGCACGTAATATAAGTTTCATATCCTATTGTTTCCTAAAGTTTAGAATCCCTTTTACTGTCAGCCATAAAGGACGGATTGTATCATAAAAACACCTGATTTCCAGCCCATAATTGCATTTGTCTTAAAACATGTTTGTGCTATAATCGGCGTTTTCTCAAATAAATAAAGGGATTTTCGCTATGATGGGAATAGGTTTTCCAGAGTTAATGATCATTTTGGTCATTATTATGATCATCTTCGGAGCTGGAAAGCTACCGGAAATTGGCAGTGCTTTTGGCAACAGTATTCGGAACTTCAAGAAGTCTATGAAGGAAGCTGAGGAGAATGCAGAAGAACTTCCAGAGGCCACTGATGCAGAGGCAACTGATACAGCTGAAGTGACCGAAGGCGATAGCGATGAACCCAAAACAGATGAGAACCCTGTAGCCTCCACCACCGAACCGGAAGCCAAATAAGCCATCCCTCTTCTTTCCCCCTTTCAGGGAGGATTGTTTTTTTACGAGGTTTCGTCTTCATTTGACGAATCGCTTTGTATTTTAAAGCATCCTAATTGGACTGGAATAAAAGGGGAAATTGCAAATCCCGGCGAGTTCTCGTAGAAGAAACGTATGCCCTTTCCCAGCAGAAATTAAAACTGGATTTGCTCTTTTATGTCCTTTACCCAGCAAAAAGAAGATAAAGAGATAGAAGAAGCTCTAGTCAAGGACTTCCAAGCAGGAAATCTTGAGGCCTATGACAAGATAGCAGAGCTTTATCAACAGAAAATTTACGCCCTCAGTTTCAACCTGATGCGCAACCAGATGGATGCACAGGATGTGACTCAGGAGGTTCTTCTTACTTTATTCAGGAAGATCCATACATTTCAGGGCAAGTCAGCGTTTTCAAGCTGGGTTTATCGCATTACCTTAAACGCCAGCTACATGAAACTGAGGAGCAAGAAGAAAGAACCCAACATCTCTATTGATGAATTGTTGCCCTCTTTCAATAGTGCCGGGTTCCAACAAGAAAAAATTCAGGACTGGTCGGAAAATACCGAGTCTTTATTGTTTACGAACGAAACGCGTGAGGTCATCAACAAAGCGGTTGGCCTTTTGCCGGAAAAAGAAAAAGTGGTTTTCTTATTGCGGGATGTCGAAGGTCTCTCAACCGAAAAGGTGAGCGAAGTGCTGGACCTGACTATTCCAGCAGTTAAGTCGAGACTGCACCGAGCTCGATTGTTTTTGCGGAAAAAACTTTCCAGCTATTTTGAGGAGTATAATTCCCAAAAGGGGGAAACATGATTTGTTGTAAAGAATGCATTGATCTACTATACGACTATATTGAAGGTTCGCTGGATCAGAATACCAGCAAATCACTTGAGGAACATTTTGAAGAGTGCCCCCCTTGTATCGCTTTTTTGAACACCTATAAATCGACAACCACCCTTTGTCGCGATACTTTGAACCAAATTGAAATTCCCGATGAAGTTCGCCGTACTCTGCAAAGTTTTCTGAAAGAACATAAAGAAGAAAACAAGTAACTCCTCCCATCACATGGGGAAAGGCAATAACGCTTCCAGCGGACAATAGATTGACAAACCCCCCAGGTTTATCTATATTTTTTAGATAGCTCCAGATTTTTCACTTCAAACCTGATAAAATCTCTTATTGATAATAACCCTCTTTAGAGGCAAGGATAATGGTTGAAATGAAAGTTGAGGGCCTAACGTTGGACCCACTCACCAACATGCCTATCATAATTTTGAAAGATTCAACCGGTTCCAAGGCTCTGCCAATCTGGGTGGGTTATTTTGAAGCCAACGCAATCGCTCTGGAAATAGAAAAAATCTCGACCCCACGCCCCATGACACACGATTTGCTCAAAAACCTGATTGAAAATATGAAGGCAGAAGTCAACCACATCCTCGTCAATGAATTAAAAGATAATACCTTTTATGCTGTCATTTCCCTGGTATGTGGAGATTTGACTCTTGCCATAGACTCACGCCCCTCCGATGCCATCGCTCTGGCATTGAGAACCAAGGCTCCCATTTTTGTTGAGGAGAAAGTGATCGAAGCCGCTAAAAGCCTGGACCTCCCCGATCCAGCAAAAACCAAGACGGATGATGACCAGCAGTGGAAAAACTGGCTGGATAATATAAAGCCGGAGGATTTCGGCAAGCTTTGATACCGCGGATGATGTCAAAAAATTCTTCATCACTGCAATTCCCCATCTCTTAATCATTCCGCATAATCTTGAGGAACCCGTGAAAAACATAGGGCTATTTTGCAAACCAAGACCCTCCGTTGCCCCCCAAATAGTTAACGATCTGGTGCAATGGTTGCGGGAACGGAACTGCAAGCTTTATATGGATCAGAACACCGCTGATCTGACCGGTGAACCAGCTACCTGTCCACAAGAAGAAATTCCCAACCTTTCTGAATTGGTCATTGTGCTTGGAGGAGATGGAACCTTGTTGAATGTAGCCCGCATCGCCCATTCACACGGTGTTCCTATTCTGGGAGTCAACCTCGGAAACCTGGGTTTTTTGACCGAAACCACCCTTGAAAACCTCTACCAAACCCTCCAAAGCACCTTGAACGGAGAATGTGAAATAGAGCATCGCATGTTACTAAATGCCTCGCTCTGGCGCGATGGAACAAAGATACAGAACTTTAATGTGCTGAACGATATTGTCATCAATAAGGGTGCTCTGGCCAGAATCGTTAACCTTGCTGTACTGGTTAATGACCAACCCATGACCTCATACCGGGCTGACGGATTGATCATTGCCACGCCAACAGGCTCCACCGCTTATTCCCTCTCGGCAGGAGGCCCCATCATTCACCCCAGCATGCAGGCTTTGGTATTAAGTCCTATTTGTCCTTTTGCCCTGACAAACAGACCCATTGTGATTCCCGACACTTCCCGTATTAAAGTGCAACTGGCTAAACGCCATGAAGATGAGGATGTCAGGATAACGCTTGATGGTCAGATGGGCTGCAATATGAAATCTGGAGATATTCTTGAAGCAGAAAAAGCCCAGGTCTCGGTAAAGCTGGTGCAGGCTCCCGGAAAAAACTATTATCAAACCTTGAGGACAAAACTTCATTGGGGAGGCACGACAGAAAATTAAACACCCCCTCCCTGTCAGTTGCTAAAAAACTGTTTGGTTAATTTATGAATCAAAATATCGTTTCCTGCGGCCATAAAATAAACATTGGAACCCGTGTTGTTTTATGGGACGAAGGATTTGCCTGCCCCAACAAGAGAGGTCGGTCTACCTGTTCCCATCACGACCCCAAACTCAATGACGCACCATCCAGAAAAGATTCGGCTTATAAAATTCTAAAACCCGAATCGGCCTACAAGGAACTGACACAACAAGTTCATCAATTCGTTTTACATTACGATGCCTGCTACAGCTCTTACCACTGCCACCAGTTAATGACGGAAAGTCCTTTTAAGGGGAGCCATTTCTATCTGGATCTCGATGGCACTCTTTACCAAACCTGTGACTTGTACTGGAAAACTAATACTGCCCCTGCCGATGACCGGCAAGGCAACGAAAGGGCTGTTCATGTCGAGATGGCAAACCTTTCATGGGAAGCTCTTGCTAAAGATTCTGAATGGCTCCCTTCCAACAAGGATAAGTACAAAAAAAAAAGAGGTCAATGGCTACTGGATCTACCCAAAGATTACCGTGAAAAAATCCTGACTACGGGATTCCAAGCCACTCCATCTCGCACTTACGGTACACGGGGATACTTCAGCAGAAAAGTCAATGGTCGAGTGGTCCGTATGTGGGATTTTACCGAGGAACAATACCAAGCTCTGATTAAACTCTGTATCGGCATCAACCACCTTCTACCCAGAGTTAAACTGCAAGTGCCCTTTGACAAAAACTCCGGTCAACACCCTCTCGACAGATTAAAAAACTACTCAAAATTTTCCGGCATTCTGGGTCACGCTCATGTGCAAAAAGGTGCCAACGGATTGGAGTGCAAACACGATCCTGGGTCGGCTTTCAACTGGGCTCGACTAAAAAAAGCCTTCGACCAGCGTGACGCTGGACTCAGTTAGCAATGACCCCATGCCATACAAGAGGGAAGCAACTGAGAAAGAATATCTTCAGCAGAGATAACTTGTTACTCACCAACAAAAGATATTGCCCATTGGCCCCACGCCGAGTGGTGGGGGAGTTTTGGGTTGACGTTTGGTTCGGTTTGGGAGAAGCTTGATAGATTCTATAAAATATTGTACAAACCTAATATGCATCAGTCCTTTTTAGTCCGTTTTTCAATAGTTCTGGCGATTCTTTTACTTCCTCATTTGGCTAGTGCCGAGACTTGGTATGTTAAGAAGTCAGCCACCAAATTGCAGGCCGAGGCTTCGGCACGCTCCGATGTATTGGGTAAACTCCAAAAGGGAACTTCAGTGAAGGTGAAAAAAAAATCTGGGAAATTTTTTCAGGTTTCTGCCGGAGGGAAAACCGGATGGGTGTTTCGATTTAAACTCACTAAAAAAGCTCCAGCTGGCGGGCAAGGTGATGGGGATGTGCTGTCTGCCCTCGGGGGAGATCAAAAAATGTCCGCCCGGGAATCCGCTTCCGGCTCCAGCATACGAGGCTTGAGTCCCATATCAGAACAGCATGCCCGAAAAAAAGGCGCGACAGATGAAAGCATTCAAGCCGTTAAAAATATGGAAAAATTTAAAGTTCGTCCCGAAGAACTGGACCAATTCCTTGAAGAAGGAAAACTTGGCGAATATTCCCAATAATTATCAATCATGCGAAATAATAATTTAAAAATTTCCCAATTTAGCTTTTTCTGCCTGGGAGTCTTCGGACTTTTAGTGTGGGCAAATCCTTCTTATTCCTTCAACCTGGATGGGTTCCTGAAAGAGGTGGAAAAATCCTCCCGACCTCAACCCCAACCCAAAAAAGAAGAATTGGACATCAAGACACAGGAGTCACCTCCTCAAACGCAACAAAGTAGCGGCAATGACGGGATTATCGGCTTAGGTCAGTCACTGGGTATTTTTGATAAAAAAACCTCCAACATTCTCAAGCAAAGCGTGAACACCCTGCAAGCCCTACAGCCCATTGCCTATAAAGAGGAAAAGGCTATTGGCGGACGACTTGCTGTGGAAGTTTTCAGCCGGTATGGAGGAGCTTATGATGATCCCGAACTACTCCGCTATGTCACTTTGGTGGGACAGGCTGTTGCAGATGTTTCCAGCCGCCCGGATATAGATTATCATTTTGCGATTTTAAACACCGAGCATCCCAACGCTTTCGCGACCCCAGGCGGGTATGTCTTCGTGAGTATTGGATTGTTAAGAATGATTGAGAACGAAGCACAGTTGGCCGGAGTGTTAGCACATGAAGTCGCCCATATCAGCCAAAAACATGCTCTGCAAACTTTAGAACGAAGCCGGAGCCTGCAAGGGGTCAGTTCCCTGACACTCGCAGTGATGGATAAAAACCCCGGCATGCTTGATAAGTTGATCGATGAAGTCTCCAACGTCCTGTTCACCAAGGGCCTCGATAAAAACTTGGAGTTTGAAGCAGATAAGTACGGGCGAGAATTCGCCTATCGTATGGGCTACTATCCAGGTGGACTGCAGAACTTTATCAGCAAGCTGGGTAAAAGTACAGAAGGAGGCAAGTCCATATTCATGAGCACACACCCTTCAGCAGGCGAGCGTTATAGCCTATTAAAAAATTCCGGGAGCCGTTATCAGAAAGCATCTCTCTATCCCGTATTGAAGAAACGTCTCCAATCCGCATTGAAAAGGCCCATTGAACCATGACACAAAATTCCATTTTCCGCGACGAACTGCCGGGAGAAAAAAAGAGCATCATCAATCTATTAATGACCGGATACATCGTTGTCATTTCCTGCCTGGGATATGCCGCATTCTTTCTCTACATCCAACTTGGACAAATTGAAAGGATTGTAGGGACCATGGACACGGAAAATTTAGCTCCTGATCAAATGGAATTGCTAAAGAGTCGAGTTCTTCGCAGTGCTGTGCAATTAAAAAATGAGATGCTCGGAATGGCCATTGTGGGGAGTCTGGTTTCGATTATTGGCGGGTTCTACACCGTCAGCATGATTATCAAACCCTTAAAAAAACTGGTTCTGTTTGCGGAGAATAGGGGTACAACGGAGCTTCCTGAAATTAAATCCAACACCGAGATCAAACAACTGGCAACGGCTATCACGGAATTAACCGAAAGCCTGAATCAGACTGCCTCTGTAGAAAAAGAACCGCATCAACCTAATCAAAAATCATTATAGTCCCTCACCCTACTGCTCAATTCATCTTTGAAGAGAAAGATCTCTTTCTTGGGAATGCCTATCTCCTCCAATAACTGCGTGTAGTATTTAAAGTTTAAAATTTCTTTTAAACGTAAGACTGTCTCCTGAATCTTCTTTGAGGACTGTGTGACCGGCACCAAGTCGTTACAAAGTAATTCCACTGGAAGCGGTTCATTGGAAAGCTGTGCCACGAGGGTTGAAACTTTAGAAACCTCCAGGTCCTGACGGAAAACTTCCCTATCTTTTATTTCCATTTTCACGTACTTCACACATTTTTCATGAAGAATGAGCCTTTGCTTCCAGGGTTCAGTTTTTTTCCATTGATCAAATCGAGCTTTGACAGGTTGACGTTGTTTCAACTCTTGTATTTCGTCTATACGAGACTGGTAATCTGTCTGAAAGGCTTTTCGAACCTCGATTCGATTCAGTAATTCGTCATCATAATATTTTTCATGAAATTCTTTATCCGTTTTTCTTTTTTTTCTCCATTTTTCATAACGCAGCGTGATCACTGCCTCGCGGGTCATTGTTTCAATTTCCCGGTAGAGGGCTTTGGTCTCCTTAATATGAAAGGATTTGGCCTCATCAACCATTTTTGCGTATTTCTCAGGGTCCTTCTCCTCCAACTCGGCCAATACAGGCTTGAATTGTTCCCAGCGGAGATTGGCTTGCCAACCACCAAATATCAGCCCACCAAAAATCATCAACTTGATGATCTTTTTTATAGTTTTTTTCATGGTTTATTCGGCCTCGTGAAAGTTGGCTTACTGGCCTTCATTTTGAAAACTGGAGCAAACCTTTATAACTTATCGGCTTTGGAGTAAAACTGTTTAGCCCAAGACTATCATAGCGTTGGATGCCCATGCCGCAATATGGGGGAGGAAATATCAGGATAGTGCGAGTTAAAGCAGGAGCCGGGAGGTGTTTTTAATGTTTAAAGTGCCGGGTGCCGGTAAATACCATAGCTATATTGTGTTCACTAGCCGCCTGTAAAACTTCTTCATCACGAATGGACCCGCCAGGAGAAATAATAGCAGTGATACCATTCTTCGCCGCTTCGTCAATGGAATCCCGGAAAGGGAAAAATGCATCTGAGGCCATTACCCCTCCCTGCAAAGACTTGCGTGCCTTCTCGACTGCCACGCGGGCAGAATCAACACGGCTCATTTGACCGGCTCCAATACCAAGAATCTCCTGATCCTTGGCATAAATAATGGCATTGGATTTAACATGTTTGGCCACGATCCAGGCAAACTTCATATCTTCCATTTCACGGTCATCCGGTTTTCTTTCACTGACCACCTTGAGCTGTCCCTCAACATAAGTCAACGAATCTCGACTTTGGACTAATAGACCGCCACCAATCCGCTTCAAGTCAAATTTTCCGGTATCCTGCGTGGATCCCATCTCGGGCATCAGCATAAGACGAACATTTTTTTTCGCGGCAAACAATTTCAAAGCTTCGGGATCAAAGCCGGGTGCAACAACCGCTTCGACAAAGTTTTTAGTAATTTCTTCTGCCGTCTTGGCAGTAACAGGTCGGTTGAATCCAAGAATTCCTCCAAATGCGGATGTCGGATCCACCTCACGGGCAACGATAAAAGTTTTCAACTGGTCCTCACCCTGAGCTACACCACAGGGGTTAGTGTGCTTAATGATCGCTACCGCACCCTTATCAAATTCTTTGACCAACTCCCAAGCGGCATTCAAATCTATAAAATTATTAAAAGAGAGTTCTTTGCCTTGAAGTTGTTGAGCAGAAACAATCTCTGACGGCAAAGGAGAACTTTCTTTATATAATGCGGCCGACTGATGAGGGTTTTCACCATAGCGCAGTTCCTGCACCTTCTCAAATGGCTGATTCAACAAAGGAGGATAGGCGGACTCTTCTTGCCGTCTTTCGGTTAAATACGTTGAAATCAAGGAATCATAACGAGCCGTGTGCGCAAACGCATCCCGACATAGTCGGCTACGTGTCTCAAGGGTCACAGCTCCTGCTTTTACTTCCTGCAAAATCAGGCTGTAATCAGTCGGGTTCACCACTACGACCACATCCTTAAAGTTTTTCGCCGCAGATCGCACCATCGCCGGACCACCAATATCAATATTCTCGATGGCATCCTCAAGAGAACAATCCTTTCGCGCTACCGTCTCCTCAAATGGATACAGGTTGATCACTACCAGATCGATAGGCCTGATCCCATGATCCTCCATTGCCTTGACATGTTCTGGCACATCCCTGCGAGCCAGAATTCCCCCGTGAACCCTGGGGTGAAGTGTCTTGATCCTGCCATCCATCATTTCCGGGAAACCCGTATAGTCAGATACCTGAATCACAGGGACTCCACCCTTGCGCAACAAATCTGCTGTGCCGCCGGTAGAAAGTATCTCAACACCGGATTTCTGAAGTTCAATAGCAAACTCCAATATACCGGTTTTATCCGATACGCTTATCAATGCCCGTTGAATGGGTTTCATTAAAATAGGGAAACGTTAAGTTTATTGGGGAAGTTTTCTTTTAGGAGCCGGAGACTTCGATATCAAAAAACCCGGGGTCACCGCCTGAATAATCTTCAACATCCAGACAGGAAAAGAGCCATAGGATTCCCAAAGGGCGGGTTCTTCTTTCTGGGGTTGAGATACAGTTTTTTTGGGATCGGTCATCACTCACCTCTCCATATCAATTAATGGATTCTGATTCGGGATACAAATGAAGTGCGAAGTCTACACTTTTTCAGTCAATTTTAAAATAAAAATCCTCCACTCGGCGTGGAACCAGCTATCAATGGCTCTGATTGACTAGAAAAGAGTCATCTCGGCTATAAAAAAAGGGTCCCGCAAAGCTCCCCCTTCGGCGAAGGGGATTGGGGGGATTTGATTTTTTCACCTGGGTCAACTTATGCAATGCTCTCTTTTTTAAGAGGACATTAGGGTGATTTGCTCTTTTTCGCTAATAAAATACCCTGCGTGAACTCCCAGTCTATCGGGCGGGTAAGATCCAAACTGCCAAACTGAGTTTCAAGGTTTTTGGCGCATTCCAGAAGCAATTCCTGCAAACATTTCTTGTCCGAGTCTGTCCATGCCATGGGAGCCTTTAGCAATTCCTGCTCAAAGGCAGTCAGTAGATCTTCGTTGCATAACTTTGCCTCATCCTTAAAAATGCCAGGCAAAAAAATCATTTCCAGAAAACTCTTTGCCGCGACCTCAGCAAGAGGTTCACAAGATAACCGTTTAAATAACACATGATGTCCCAATGCTGTTGACACTAAAGTTAGTAGATTTGTGGATTCTTTGATATCCGAGTCATCACTGTCGTCCTGCAAAGATAAAAATGCTGACTCACTCAGCCCCAGCCCTTGCCGGACAAAGCGACTATAAAATATCCACCTGGCTAAAAAATCATTAACCACTTCGACATCTTTCATAGACTTCAGATCACGCCAATTGAAAGAGTCCTGAACTTTTTCCGCCACTTGAGGAAACCGAAAAACTAAAGCACCCAGCCTTTCCTTGTCCACTGCCGAAATAAAATGTTCTATATAAGAGCCATTCTCATTAATGAAAGCACTTGCCGCAGATCGTACCTGTCTTAATTGTTCATAACCCACCTGATAAAGTGACTGTATCCAAATCTGACCCAGCAAGGCCACTCCCTTTTTCAAATCGCCCGCAGCCCCCAGTTCCAGTCCCATGTTTATATATCCCAGCGTTTTTCGCAAAGCTCGCTGTCGTACATCCTTGGATGACAGGTCATACCCATCGGCAACGATTACCTTATTGGCCAGACACACCAGTTCCCAACGTAGCGTTTCCAAACGACTTTCGTTTTCCAAAACAGCAAGGCATTGAGTAAAAAAAAGAGTTTCATCTAAATGAGCCAAGGGATATCTGGGAGAAAGCTTAAATCGGCTTGAAGGAATTTCTTCCAGCGAAGGAAGCTTTAATTTTAAAGATTCCGCATCCAAATGACTGTATATACCCATCGCCTCCTGAAATTCCGGGATGCCTCTTTCTCCGGCACGGTTCACTCTCCACTGGTAAGCCCTCTCTACCGTTATAGTAACGGGATACCAGATGACTGCTTCCAGCAAGTTATAAAGCAGGTTTTGATCCTTTTCATGGAGCAAAAGCAGCAGTTTTCTGATTTCCTTACTGTTTTCAACTTTGAAAAAAATATCATAGACCCCATCGGGAGTGAAATGTTCGAGTCCCTCCACCCCTTCGTAGGTATCCGTCATCTCATCCTTTTTATAGACTTTAAAAAAAGCTTGAAAGAGCACTACCTTTTGATCGAAGTCCTCACTCAAAAACCATTCCAGAGTTTCAGGGTCCTGACACTGATCCAGCAAAATAATCCAATCCAAAGCCTGTCTAGGTTGAAACTTATCTCCCTGCCACCATTCCACATCAAAAATGTATTGCAGTTGATCAGGCGAAACCATGGAAATAATTAGAAGAGTATCTTCTTTGCCTACTTCCTTAATCAAATTATAAACTTCTTCAACGGGAAGGGATTGAGTCACCTCAAGTGCTTTTTCAGAAAGCACGAGGATCTGTTGTTGCAGATAAGGATCAAGCCCAAGAACACATCGCACCTGTTCTTCTACCGACATACCGGACAAAATATCTTCCACCTTGCGCGGCTGTTTTTTCACCCACTCTTCAGGGAAAGGCAAGCCTTCCCCCATATAAGGGGTTTCATTATCAATTTTATCAACCATGATTTTAAAACCAGAAAAAATAAAGAATTTATGGGCGCAACATGATAGTTGTGAGGATTCTCCCTGTCTTTCCTTCGCGCCGATAGGAAAACAGGTTTCGAGTGGAACAACAAGTACAATGGTCCATCGAAAAAATATTTACCGGAAGAAGACCTGCCTTTATTCCGTCTACTTTATTCACCGCGACCAAGTCTAGAAAGTAGTTGCCAGATAAGCCAGAACGAAACAAATTCTTTTCATTAGGAAACAATTCTTTAAAAGGTTGAATGCAATCCTCACCCACCTCATAACAACAGCCTCCTATTGCAGGCCCAAACCCCGCAACCAGTTCTGCCGGGCGAGAACCATACACCCGAATCATCTCCCTAACCACCTTTAAAACAATGCCTTGCTCAGACCCTTTTCTTCCTGCATGAATAGCCCCAATCACTTTCAAACGAGGATCATAAACTAAAACAGGAATGCAATCTGCAGTAAAAATTCCAATAGGCTTCCCTGGCATTTGAGTTAACAAGGCGTCCGCTGAAATTTTTTTAACCTCACCAGAAGTAATGTCTGAATTATTCAATATAAAAATATTATCACCATGAACCTGATTGACCAAAAACAAGCTACGGTTTTCTATCCCTATAGATTCTAAAAAATATTTTATATGATCTTTATCATCCCCAGATTCATCATTACCTTGAAAAGAAAATTCTTCAATTTTACCGTGATCGTTTTCAAAGCAACGAGGGCTTACGGCATGAATCAATTCGGGGAACACATTGAACTGAGTGAATTTTAATTTTTCGAGCAAAATATTCATAAGAAATCTAACTATTTTCTCTAAACTTTTCAATGCATCTAGCAAACAAAATTAGTATACCCGCAAAAATCAATTAAAACCAAACAAGGTGTTTCCCCCTTTATTTATGAGGATTTTCCTTAGCTGCATAAAAAACGAACCTGTCGGTTTAATGTTTTCAATTTCCATAGCTGCTTCAACACTCTCTCGAAACATTAAATTTTCTTAATATTCGCTTGACTTAAAACGCGTATCGCATAAAATGATAAGCGGTATTTGGGCGCTGAAACGAATACCGATTGAAGTAAGAAAAGGAGACCTTGATGGCAACCAAGAAAAAAGCTGCAAAGAAAAAAGTAGCTAAGAAAAAAGTAGTTAAGAAAAAAGTA
>JAJDBH010000093.1 GCA_029261455.1 Nitrospinaceae bacterium | reverse complement strand
AGACTCGCCTTTTTTCCAGCGATCCCATATCTCTTGTTTCTGTGCATAGGTGTATTTAATTCGGGTTCTGTAGGCCATTTACAACACTCCATCTTTTTATTTAAGATTATAGTGTTGCGTTGACCGGTTGAGAACGCCGCCGATTACTGCCTACCAAATTAAGGAAACTCCCCTCAATAAATTGTCCACGATTTGCCCCAGCGGCCAGCGTGACGCTGGATTCAAAGAAAGACTTTTCATCGTTTCTCGCCAAACAAAGCTATTTCTAGTTGGCCCCGCGCCTAGCGGTGGGAGAAGAATTGTTCAATTTGTGCGCCCATGAACCCGGCGATAGCACCCCCGCTTCCTGAGGCCATGATGAGAATATATAGCCTCAGGCGAGGTAAAGCAGTGAGCCACAGCTTCTACTGGAATTAAAAAATAGGCTACCTTAGCCATCCGCATTTAACGAAACCATGAGTTTTTCATAAAAAAAAATTTTGTTTTTGTGACTTTCTTGTATTAAAGTTTGGTTATGCGAATATTGATAGCAATATTTCTGATGAGTTGGGTGACCATTTTAGTTACTTCGGGCACGGTTACGGCCATGTCCCATGACCATCACACTTCGCACCATTCTATTTCGCCATTCGATAAAAGCAATGAGCTTCCGCAACACTGTGTGCTTAAAGGGCATTCGATCAATAACCCCTGCCCGCATTTAATGAAAGACTCAAAATCCGTTAATTCTATTACGATAGCAGCCGATTGTGGAGGAACACCCTACGAGAAACAAACTGTTCCTCAGAGCGCAAATAAGCAAAAGGTTTTTCTTGATACCAGGAAAAACCATGACCTGCAAAACCGATACATTCTTAGCATCGTCACCAGCGATTATTCGCTACTTCTACACACTCCCTTGTTTCATCCACCCAGATTCATCTAATCCTTTTCCTAAGCATTTAAATTAGTCGATTTCCAATTTAACGGTTCCAAAGCGAACCCATTGGAAAGATCCGTCAGAGAACCCTTAACTACAAGGGAAGTCTTGACGTGTGAAAACTTTATTTGATCAAGGAGATAAAATGAATATCAAGCATTTAAATATATCAATATTGACATTTTCTTTATTGCTTGTATTTGGAGTGTCCATGTCAACAGCAGCCATCCAGTCCGGCGTTAAAACGGCAAAAATCACTCCCGCAAAACCTCAGGAAGTTCTTTATCGGCTAACTAGTACTGATTTGGAGAGTCTTAAAAACTCATTGGCTCAGATCAATCTACATATGCGAGAAGGGGCGGGAAAGGCTAAGCCAAAAATTAAAGTTGTGATTCATGGCAGTGGGGCCAAGTTCTTTTATAAGGAAGGCATGGACACTGAACTTAAATATATGGTGGATTGGTTTTTGGCCGAAAACGTTAAATTCAGGCTATGCAAAATCTGCCAGGAAACTTTTGGCATTAACATGAACGCCCTTCCAAAAGGATTTTCGAAAGTAGAAAACCAGTAATAAAAAATTTTCACTAAACATTCTCATCCATAAAAATGAAAGGAACAAACAAATGATAAACAAAGGACTCTTTACAATAGTTGCAGTTTTAGTTTTAGGTCTTATGGTCAACACTAACTTTGCGCATTCGGAATCAAATCCTAAAGATGGTGGGCTTTCCTTCCCTGCGGATTTTAAAAATTTTCCTGCATTTTTAAAAGGAATACAGAAAAAGAATGCGGTGCGTGACCTCTATGTAAACAAGAAGGGCTCGATGACTCAAAAGGGTAAAGCTTTTCCGGACGGATCACAGTTGGTGATGGCAATCTTTTCCGTGAAAGCGGATGCGAACGGAACCCCAGCAAAGGGAGCCCATGGAAACCTTGTCAAAGATAAACTGGCAAAAGTTTATCTGATGGAAAAAGGAAGCGGTTGGGGAACCAACGCACCAAAAGGTCTGAAAAATGGGGATTGGATTTTCTCTGCTTTTTCAGCAGACGGCAAACCGATTAAAGTAGATTATTCCAAATGTAGAAATTGCCATTTGCCTCTGGGAGAAAGCAAAGACTTTGTTCATCGCTATAATGAGTACTTCGACAAAAGAGGACATTAATATTAATCAACAATTTGCACTCAAGGGAAGAGAGGGGTTGCACTGATGCCCCTGTCGGACTTCTTCAACTATTTTTATTAGGGAGGCATTGATGAAACTAAAAATACTTGTCTTAAGTTTGTTGGCTCTTTTTACATTCGGCTGTTCTGGGATGTCGGTTCAAAATTCTGGAGGCGACACATCTGGAAAAATACTTACCAAAGAAAAACTCAAATCACTTGGGATTGAAGAGTCTAAAGGTACCGATTATTGATGTTTTTTTATTAGCAACAAAACAAGTGCGGGAAACCAGCTCATTATCTTTATTATGATATGGGCCGGTTTCCCATACTTAACGAACGTACCTGATGACCAAACATTAATTATAGTTGGAATTTCTCTAAGCTTCATTGACTCCTTAAAAAACAGTAGTTTTATCTCCACTTAAAAAAAACCATTTTTCCTGATACCAACCTCTCACACCATAGTTTTATCCCGTTCCTGAAACTTCCTACCCTGATATGCTATGATTCCACATCAGAATGTTGACAAGAGGATATTGGGAAATCTGTCAGCAATCATTGCCCGGGAACGTCTGCCCCCTTTTTATCGCACCAATAAATGAAGAGGCACCATGAACAGGCTGGTAATATTAGTATTTCTACTATCATCTTCTCCTGCCCATGCACAGGAAGGTGAGGAGGTATTAAACAAAGAGGTGCCTCAGGAAGTAGATGATGACACCAACGATAACTTTATTACCTTTGCCTTTGAAAACGACTCCATCGGAAGCGGTACCGACCAAAACTATACCAATGGTGTCCGGCTGACCTATTTTGATCTTCGTGCCGAATTTCCCGACATCGCCCACGAGATAGCAGATTATGTTCCAACCTTTGACATCCATAAAAAAAAAGAAGGCGGGTCGACCGTTTATTATTCTTTTGGTCAGAACCTTTATACGCCAGATGATATAAGTAGCAGTGTGCAAGCCTCGAATGACAGGCCATGGGCAGCATTCCTTTATGTTGCTCTAGGAATGGCCACACAAACCGGAGACCACATTGACGAACTGGAAGCCACAATCGGTGTTGTCGGGCCGTTGGCTTTGGGCAGGCAGGTTCAAACAGTCGTACACAGACATGTAACGAGTAGCCCGATACCAAATGGTTGGTCTAACCAGCTCGAAAATGAACCCGGGTTGATCCTGTCATGGCAACGCCGCTGGCGGCCTCCATCCCTGACTTACGAAATTAAGAGTCTAACACTGTCCATCGCGCCTCATATAGGAGTCAGCTTGGGAAATGTTTATACCTACGGCAACACAGGGTTTTCTTTCCGGATTAGTTCAGAAAAATCCAGGTCCAGCGATACGCCCCTGCGAGTGAGACCCTCTCTACCGGGAACAGGCTATTTTGAAGTGTCGCCAGATGGTTGGGGCTGGTCTTTATTTGGCGGGATAGAAGGTCGTGCCGTAGCACGCAATATTTTCCTTGATGGCAGCACCTTTGTGAACAGCCACAGTGTTTCTAAATTTCCGGTTGTTGGTGATGCCAATGCAGGCATAGCCGTCGAAGTCGGACATATGCGCCTGAGCTATACACTTGTACTGCGCTCTAAAGAATTTAAATCACAGACTCGCTCTGACTTGTTTGGAGCCGTAAGCCTGTCTTACAGGTTTTGATTTATATCAAAAGGGATTATCCGTTGAAAAACTGTTCAATTTGCGCACCTACGAACCCGGCGATGGCACCTCCGCTTCCTGCTGCGATGATGAGGATATCCTGATCGCCAGTGCGGTAGCCAAAGAAGGCGCCGATTAAAATCCCCAGGCAAATGATGAACATGTAGCGTCTGCCACCGATCCAGCCGACGAACCCACCCACGATCAGTCCCAATATTCCGGCAATTATCATTAGCAATGGACTGTGCACCACATAGCCCATAGCCAGTCCGGTGACACCCATCAGCACCATACCCATATAAATTTCATTTTTTCCGTGCGACTTGGGCATATTGTCCTTAGGTTTAACTGATGTCATGCTGAGCCCGTCGAAGCATACACCTTGCTTAAAAGGTTTTCACCCTGCGACATGCGTATAGTCCTTGAGGAATTAACTTATGTTAAATTGGTGCGTGTGATGCTTGACACCAAATCCCCCCAACCCCCTTCGTAGAAGGGGGAGCTTAAATGAACCCCTATTATTTATGCAGGTAACATTATGAAAACCATATTAACAAATTTATTCATCGGCTTCTTTTTAATCCTGCCTGCTGAGGCATTTCGTGTAGACGGATTAAAAACTCCGCAGAGTTTTATTGTGGATCCTGCCTTGGGCGACTATTTCATCTCCAACATCAACGGCAATCCAGTGAGCCGAGACAATAATGGTTTCATTATAAAACTTGATGCCTCCGGAAAACCTCTGTTTTCCATCCGTGGAGGGAGCCCTCAAATAACTCTGCATGCTCCCGATGGATTAGCTCTTAAAGGTAACCATCTTTATGTCACCGACATCGATTCCGTGCGCTGGTTTGATAAAAATAATGGCACGCCTTTAGGGCATATTGATTTAACCGGAATCGGTGTGAAACGAGTTAGAGGACTGGCTTTCGATGATGAAAACAACCTTTATGTTTCCGATGTTCTAGCGAACGCCATTTACAAAATAGAAACCGGGAACGATCACAAAATTTCTATATTCAAAAAAGATAACCACTTGGGCAATCCCAGTGGGATGGTTTATGACTCCGTGCGCAAACGGTTGATTGTAGTGACTCGAGCCACTGGAAAAATTTTAGCGGTTGGAATGGATGGGAAGATCACTCCCGTTATCCAAAAGACATTTAAAAATCTGCATGGAATAGACTGGAACCGGGAGGGTGATTTATTGGTCTCTGATGAATCGGCGGGAAAAGTTTACAGGATAAAAAAATTCTCCCGGACAGAAATCGTCCGGGAGAATATTCTAACTCCAGCAGGCATATCTTTCGACTATGCCCGCAATCTTATTCTAGTACCTTCTTCAAAAGGCAATCTAGCCTTCACCATTCCTTAAAGGTTTTTGAAGACCTCATCCAGACTGGTCCGGGCATCGCCGAACAGCATGCGCGTGTTCTCTTTAAAGAACAACGGATTCTGCACCCCGGCATAACCGGTTGCCATGCCTCGCTTCAGCACAATGGTGGTTTTACCTTTCCAGGGTTCCATGACCGGCATACCGGCAATCGGGCTGTCAGGATCGGTTTGCGCCGAAGGATTAACAATGTCGTTGGCACCAATGACAATGGAAACATCAATATCGGGAAAATCGTCATTGATCTCATCCATTTCATAAACGATGTCATAAGGCACCTTGGCTTCAGCCAACAAAACGTTCATATGTCCCGGCATTCGCCCTGCGACAGGGTGGATACCAAACCGCACATTGATTTTTTTAGCTTTGAGTGTTTTGGTGATTTCATTGACGATATGCTGTGCCTGTGCCACTGCCATTCCGTAACCCGGAATGATCATGACTTCTTTTGACTCCAGCAACAAAGCCGCAACCTCTGGGGCCTGCAACGCGATCACTTCACCCTGGTCTTCAACAGAAGCCGAAGAGGAACTCCCTGATGTCGTGCCGAATCCACCAGCAATAACCGCTATAAATTTCCGGTTCATGGCGCGACACATGATGTAACTAAGAATCGCA